>SKIY01000128.1 GCA_007116205.1 Candidatus Izemoplasma sp.
TAAAACAAAAGAAAGCAGGTAAATAGATATGGAACCTATTTATAAAGGCAAACACTTTATTACACTTGAGGATTGGGATAAATCAGAAATTGATAAGTTATTGGACGTTTCAAAAACATTAAAACAAAAATTTTTAAGCAATGTTGAGACAGAATATTTAAAACATAAAACAGCGTTTTTGATGTTTTTTGAACAATCAACACGGACACGCAATTCTATGGAATCTGGTCTTGCGCAACTCGGTGGACATGCAACGTTTTTAGACACTTCAACGATGCAAATATCCCATGGTGAGAGTGCTAAAGATACTGCGGTGATTTTATCTAGTTATGGTCATGGGATTGCGGCGAGAAACTGTTTTTGGGGAATTGGCAATCGGTATTTACGAGAGATGGCTACCTATTCAACCGTTCCGGTAATGAACTTGCAATGTGATTTATATCACCCGATGCAAGGGCTTGCGGATTTAATGACCATTCAAGAAGTTAAAGGAGAAACCAAAAACTTAAAAGTATCTGTTATATGGGCTTATGCAGAAAGCCATAAAAAACCTATCAGCGTTCCTGTTACGCAAGTATTGTTGTTTCCGCGTTATGGAATCGATGTTACGTTAGCCTATCCAAAAGGGTATCAACTTCCGGACTGGGTAATTGAGAAAGCCCGTAAAAATGCCGCTGAAAATGGTGGTTCTTTAACGATTACTCATGATATTGAGATCGCTTTTAAAGATGCTGATATCGTCATTCCGAAAAATTGGGGAAGCTGGGTCAGCAATCAATCGACAGATGTAATTGATGATACCTTAACCGCCAACCGCGGATGGAAGTGTACAGAAAAATTGATGAAGCTTGCAAAAAAAGATGTTAAGTACATGCATGCACTGCCTGCCGATCGTGAAAATGAGGTTGAAAACAGTGTTATTGATGGCGAACATTCGATTGTTTATCAAGAAGCTGAAAACCGCCTCCATACTGCAAAAGCTGTTATGGCGATGACAATGGGAAATAAATAAGTAAAAACGTATCGCATTTGCGATACGTTTTTTAATAGATGGTTTTATTTTTTTCTTTATATTCTTCAAACAATTTCAAACAGCGATCACGAAAATCTTCGCTTAACTGCAAAACGCTTGGATCATTACAATCTTTTTTAATAAAGTCGTAAATAAAATCATCCCTAAAGCCGATGCGTTCAGCGTCTTTAGGTCGACACCCATAAATAACTGTCGTAATATTCGCCCAAATGATCGCGCCTAAGCACATCGGACAAGGATAAGCGGTTGTAATGAGTGTACAGCCTGATAAGTCGTGAGAGGCGCGTTTTTTACTTGCTTCTCGAATGGCGTTCATCTCTGCGTGCGCTGTGGGGTCATGGTCGTTTAAAACAGAATTGGATGTAACTGCTACTACATCACCCAATTCATCAATAATCGCAGCCCCAAACGGACCACCTAAATTATTGTTCATTGTTTCTCGTGCTTTTTCAATCGCTTGATGCATGACTTTTTGAACCGTAACATTGGGTTTCATAATCGTCCTCCAGCATATGGCAATCATTATATATAAATAATTATAGCTTTATGTATACTAAAATACAACTTTTTCGTTAGAACGACTGTAATTAATGGTATTATAAAAAGTGAAATGGCTTACAAGAGAGGATGATTTGATGCGTTTAATATCATGGAATGTTAACGGACTTAGGGCCGCGATGAAAAAAGGGTTTATGGCGTTTTTAGAAAAAGAAGCTGCAGATTTTTATGCCTTACAAGAAATTAAAATGAAGCCGGAACAGGCAGATTTTTCGTTTGATGATTATTATCAGTATTGGAACAGTGCCGACCGCGCTGGCTATTCCGGGACACTTGTACTTACAAAGCACAAACCAAAAAATGTCCGCTATGGCATTGATGAAACGTTATATATTGATGAAGGGCGTATTATTACATTAGAATATGATGCTTTTTATTTTGTGAATGTGTATGTGCCTAATGCTAAACGTGAACTGAAGCGGTTAGATTATCGCATGGCGTTTGAAGATACTTTTCGCGAATATTTAAAACGGTTAGATGAAGATAAACCGGTTATTTTATGTGGCGATTTGAACGTTGCACATCATGAAATTGATTTGAAAAACCCAAGTTCAAATAAACGTAATGCTGGGTTTACAGATGAAGAACGTCAAAAATTTACGAGCTTATTAGAACACGGTTTTACGGATACATTTAGACATTTATATCCTGAAAAGATAAAGTATTCGTGGTGGAGTTATATGTTCAACGCGCGGAAAAATAATGCTGGGTGGCGTATTGATTATTTTGTGGTCTCTAACCGTTTGATAGACTATGTTTTAGATAGTGAAATATTAACTGATATACATGGTAGTGATCATTGTCCTGTTAAACTAACGATCAATTTAAAAACCACTTCGTAATGGAAGTGGTTTTAAGTTAATTTGGCGGATAATACGCATCTAGTAGTGTTTTTAACAGTGTTGGCCGATCGGTCATAATCCCATCGACCCCAAGTTCGATCAAGGTGCGCATATCTTCTTCATCATTGATGGTCCAGTAGTGTGTCGCAATATTGTGTCGACGCGCAGCGTTCACAAAGGCTTGTGTTGCAAGATTAATAGATCCGTGCGCCATCGGAACTTGAAATGCGGTAGGTTTATCTCTAAAAAACACGGTTAGCCGAAGTACATGTAGCACAAAAAATCGCGTTAAGCTGCTTTCTTGAGGAGAATAAAGCAGTTGTGGATGTGTTGATGACTGCAGTGTTTTAAAGCGCTCATAAATCTGTTCGTGAAATGAAGCTAAAATAATCCGTTCATAGGTATTATAGTCATCATCAAGTTCATCCATTAGCGTAATAACAGCATCGAATAATGCATCACCTTGTTCACCAAATTGTTTTAGTTCTACAATAATTAAGTTATCTGGAAAATGAACGATGAGATCTTCTAAAGACGTTGCTAAAAATTTATACGCATGACGTGGCTCTATACCCTCAGGATAAATGACGTCTTGTGGCGTCACTTGATTGCCTTGGTAATTCTCATATTTGATAAAAATCGCTTCTGTGTTAAACCCATTAGGGCCGTCAATAGGATTTTCATACCCAAAATCAATCGCCTCATCAATGAGGTATTGATAACTTATCTCATGAACATGTGCATTTACTAAAGTTGTTTTGCGATCAAATGTACGGTCATGAGACAATACGACAACGCCATCTGATGTTAGATTAACATCGGTTTCTAAAATGACATTTTCATCGATACTAAAGGCATGGTAATACGCTTCTAAGGTATTATCTGGAAACTCCATGTTTCCACCGCCATGGGCAATGATATGGGGACGATTTTGTTGGGCTGAAAAGGGATTATTCCCATCAATTACTTGGGGTTTTGGTAATAAAGATAAGATTAACCACACCAAGAGTAATCCAATAAAAAAGATTAAAATTTTCATTCGTAAACCTTTCATCTGCTCACCTCTTATTATTAATTATACATAAAAATTAAAAAATATTAAGGTGAAAGCGTTAAATAAGTATGGAGATTAGTGTTGATTTATGAGAATATATTTTATAATAGTAATATATAGATTTCTTTGGAGTTGATGATATTGCATAGAAATATACAAGTATTGGCATATAGTTTATTAGGACTATTAACATGGATGAATCTTTTATATTTATGGGTATTGATCGCTGCTGTGCAATTTTTTAATTTATCGTTTTCGTTTATCCATTTTTTACTGGGTCCACACTACGTTATTATACGATTGTTGTTGTATGCTGTTTTAGCGTTTTTTATAATAAAACATTGGATAATTGATAAACCGATTTGGCCAAAACGCGTCTTTACGGTTTTAATCGTTTTTGAAATAACACTTTTTGTTATTGCGTTTATAGGGTTAATGCGCTTATGGATTGCTGCTTCACTCGTTGCGTTTGATTATCAAGTCGTTTATGGGATTTTGTTTTTTAGATTGATTCATGTTGCGGCAACATTAGGGTATGGTATATATTTTAACTATGTTAAGCGCGACAATGTTTAACCGGTCTATAGAAGAAGCGCATAGCTACGCTGTTTTAGCTTTAAAGCAAGGTGGCAATGCAATCGATGCAACTATGGGCAATGGAAACGACACGCTTTTTTTAGCACAATTAGCAGAGCATGTGTATGCATTTGATATTCAAGCAGACGCATTACAAAAAACCCAAGCGTTACTTGATAAACATCATATAAATAACGTTGATTTAATTTTAGATTCACATGTACATATGATAAAATATATTAAAAAGCCAATTCAGCTGATTGTTTTCAATTTAGGGTATTTACCAAATAGTGATACAACCATAAAAACACAAGCTGATACAACATCGGCAGCCATTAAAGAAGCTTTAAAGATTTTAGATTCCGGTGGGTATTTAGTTTTGACACTTTATATCGGACACGATGAGGGTGTTATTGAAGCGGAAGCTGTCGAAATGATTTTAAAAACATTGCATCCTAAGCAATTTACTGTTAAAAAAACAAAAATATTAAATCGCAACAAAGCACCATTTAATATAATAGTGTATAAACACACAACTAAGGAGTGAGTTGATGGAATCGAAAATAACAATCCATCCCCGCTACGTTGAAACGGATCGCATGGGTATTGTTCATCACAGTAACTATGCGGTTTGGTATGAACTCGGGCGGATTGATTTTTGCGAGCAATTGAAAATCCCGTTTCATGAAATAGAAGCACGTGGACTAAGACAAGCGCTCGTTAACCTTGAAAGTACGTTTGTTAAACCGACGGTATTTGGTAAATCATATACGCTACATACCTTTGTAACTTCAGTAAAGAAGGTGAAGCTAACATTCGGGTATACGCTTTATGATGAAAATCAAGCGATTGTGCACCGCGGCACAACATTACTCGCGTGGCTCGATGAAGATTTAAAGCCAGTTAATATCGCAAAAGTAGCGCCTGATATATTTAACGCTTTAACACACGCTTTGGGACAATAAGAACATCATTATTATTTAACATAAACTGCTGCAGCTATTTGCTCAGAATGAGGTGGACAATGAATAAAAAGAAAAGTTTACTCGTTATAACTGGTATTTATGGATTCACAATTTTAGTGTCTATACTGCTATTCCGTTTTATTAACACCGGCTATGTAATTTTTGATGCGTTGGTTGTTAGTGTATTTGCAACCACCATCATTTTTATGTTTAGTGCGGTTTTTAAAAACGCTTCAATTTATGATCCCTATTGGAGTGTTGCACCAATGGTATTAATCTTTGCATTTGTAGATTCGATAAATCTTGTCAATCTACTGTTTATAACGGTTATTTATGTTTGGGGCATACGGTTAACGTTAAACTGGGTAAAAACATTTACCAATTTACACCACCAAGACTGGCGGTATGATTACTATCGGTCTAAATCTAAAAAGCTGTGGCCTGTTGTGAATTATTTTGGGATACATCTAATGCCGACATGTGTTGTATTTGCTGCTATTACACCTGTTTATCAAGGTATTATAAGCAACGGACAAGTGAATGCGATAGTGTATTTTGGCTTTTTTATAGCGTTTAGTGCAGTCTTCATCCAAGCGGTAAGTGACGCACAAATGCATAAACACCGCTTTAGTCACAAAAAAATGGTAAATCAAACCGGCTTATGGAAATACTCAAGACATCCGAACTACTTCGGTGAAATACTGTTTTGGTTTGGGTTATTCACGATGAGCGTTGGATTAACATTTGATATTCGCTGGATAATAGGGCCAATACTTATGGTGTTTTTATTTGTTGCAATCAGTATTCCGTTGATGGAACGCAGACAATTAAACCGTCGCGATGGCTATGCAGAATACCAAAAACAAACACGCATGTTACTACCTGTACCAAAACCAATTTTCCCTAAAAACCGTGAAGCATCGTAAAACGCAACCGCATTTTTCTATGCTATGATACATATAGAGGTGATTGTTAATGGCAAAAGAAAAAGATGATTTAAAAAAGAAATTAAACAGCATGCAGTATCATGTGACCCAAGAAGATGGGACTGAACCGCCCTTTGACAACGCATACTATAACAATAAAAAACCTGGCTTATATGTGGATGTTGTAAGTGGGGAAGCACTGTTTACTACAAACGAACAATATGATGCTGGTTGTGGTTGGCCAAGCTTTACAAAGCCAATTGCCGACGTGAAAGAAAACTTTGATGAACGCTACGGCATGCGTCGAACTGAAGTTAGAAGCAAACACGCTAATTCACATCTTGGCCATGTATTTAATGACGGGTTACCTGAAAAGGGTGGAATGCGTTACTGTATTAATTCTGCGGCATTGCGATTTATACCCGTAGAAGATTTAAAAAAAGAAGGATATGAAGCCTACTTAAAATACTTTAAATAAGTACACCTGGTGTACTTGTTTTATGAAAGGATCAATGATGAAAATTGTTATTTCTCCATCAAAAACAATGCAGGAAAGTCGTGCTAAAAGTAGACGTAATCCGCATTTTAAAGACGAAAAACAGACGTTATTAACCTATTTACAAACCATGGACCAGCCAACATTAAAAAGGTATTTATCATTAAGTGATAACTTACTAAACCTAAACTATAACCGTTATCAAAACTTTGATGAATTACACACAGCACTCAATAGTTATACAGGCGCGCAGTTTAAAGCATTAGATTATCAATCTTTATCTAAAACCGAGAAACAATTTCTCGATGATCATCTTTATATTATAAGTGGGTTGTATGGACTTGTGAAACCAAAAGATACGATTGGTTTATACCGTTTACCAATGGCACTTAAATACAAAGATATCCCGTTAACGTCTTATTGGAAAGCGTCCATAAAATCGCTATTACATGATGAAGTTATATTGAATTTAGCTTCTGCAGAATATAGTGATGCTTTGGATCAATCTTTAACAGTCATCAACGTTAAATTTGATAAAGCGCATTCTATGGTTGTAAAACAATTGCGTGGATTCATGGTTCGTTTTATCGCAGAAGAAAAAGTTACTGCAGTTGAGCCGTTAAAAGCGTTTCAAGCCTTGTCGTATAAATTTAGCTATTTTGATAAAAAAACCAACACACTTGTATATAATAAATAAAAAAAAGGGTCGTTCAATGATATGAACGGCCCTTAAACTTCAAAACAACTACCACCAATAAACTCTCTTAACAGTGAGTTGCACGGAACAACACTATCTGGAATATCTTGGAAATACTTTAAGAACTTAATTAATCTATTTGCAGTTATAAAATGTTCGTTATCACGTGGGATTTCCATCAATGTGTCTAAAGCATACTTTTTCATAACACAAAGTTCATATGCAAGGCCACTGTTAAATATATAATCGGCCCCTTCTTGGTGAGGATAGATCCATTTAAACTCACCATTTCTAACACTTGGCCACATCGAGA
>SKIY01000007.1 GCA_007116205.1 Candidatus Izemoplasma sp.
CAGTTTTTAATTCATCCAAAACATGGAACGTATCATTATTTAGGTGTCATGCTCGTAGATCAAGCAGTCGAAACGATGCCGTATGCTTATGATCGTTGTGGCGCTTGTACAGCATGCATTGATGCTTGTCCTACAGGGGCGTTAGATGATGGCTTTGATAAGCGGATTTGTTCATCGTTTGTGACACAAATGAAAGAACCACTTACTAAAGAAGATATCGCCCCACTGAAAACGATGGTATTTGGCTGTGATATATGTCAACAAGTATGTCCTAAGAATAAAGCGACAGCGTTGATTGAACGCACCGTGTTTAACGCTGATGAAAACAGTCAACTCGACTTGATCGCGTTATTAAAAATGTCGAATAAAGCGATTACTAGAAAGTACCGTAATTATGCCTTTGCATTCCGTGGCGGTTTGGTGTTAAAACGCAATGCGATGGCGCTTTTGTATAATCAAAATGTCTTTGAAGCATTGCCACTGATGCGTGATGTATATAAACAGTATCAACATGTTTCATGGTTTTCTGAAACCGCAAAAAAACTGATTGAAGAAATGGAGCAAAAACAATGAATCATATTGTTATGTATGAACCACTCATCCCTCAAAATACCGGAAATATTATGCGAACATGTGTGGCGACAAATAGTACGTTACATTTAATAAAGCCTTTAGGGTTTTCCCTTGATGATAAATATATGCGCAGACCTGGTTTAGATTATATTAAAGATTTAAAGTTAGTAATTCATGAAAACTATGAAGCGTTTATAGCGAATACGCAAGGCGTTTATTACTTTGTAACACGTTATGGCACCGCGCGCCCCGATACATTCGATTTTACCCATGAAGAAGATGTTTATTTAATCTTTGGCAAAGAAACAACCGGGGTGCCTAAGACAATATTAAAAAATCATTTAGACCGCTGTATGCGTCTACCAATGACAGATAAAGTACGAAGTTTGAATGTTAGTAATACGGCAGCCATTGTTATTTATGAAGTCTTGCGCCAACAAGGCTATCCAGGACTATCAGCATTTGAACCAGAAAAATTTAAAGGAAAAGACTTTTTAAAGGAGAATTAATCATGGAAGATAATCCAACAACACCACAATCAAATGAAGTTGATGATCAAACCCCTAAAAGATCTTGGCTGTTTTTAGTAGGATTTGATATTGCGGTTATTATTGCTGCGATCATTTTATTGATTGTTTTATGGTAACGTAAAGACGCTTTGAATATGTTATAATGTTTCATAGGATGTGATTTATATGGAAATTAAACCTTGGGATGATATTGTGGTACACAGCTACAAACACGATGAAAAACTCCATCGTATTTGGGCCCATGCAACTGTCATCGATGTCAATGATAGAGAAGCGGTTATTGCCAATTACCGCACCAAAGTCATCGAAGCAAATGGACGCTTTTGGTATACAAAAGAACCTTCGGTCACATGGTTTTTTAAAGATCGATGGTTTAATGTCATCGGTATTATTCGGCCAACAGGGATATTTTATTACTGCAATATTGCCAGTCCGTTTTTAGTTGACTCTGAAGCATTAAAATACATTGATTATGATTTAGATGTGAAGGTTTCACCTGATTATTCATACACAACACTCGATCGTAAAGAGTACAATAAGCATAAAGTACGTATGGATTATCCAGAATCGTTAAAAAAGATTTTAGAGCGCGAGTTAGATGCCTTGAAAAAGATGGTTGAAACACAGACAGGCCCGTTTGCTAAAGGGGCTGTGGAGCAGTATTATAAACGGTATCAAGATAAGGTATTTGATAAGGATGAAAAGCACTAAATGTGCTTTTTTATTTAATATTTTGCTTATTTATAAAAACTACTGATAACATTGACTATTAGGCAATCATTCGTTATACTTTTTATGTAACAAACAGTCTATTTATAAAAATTACAAAAAGGAGTATTACATGAAGGCTAAAAGCATATTGGTAATGCTTTCTGCGACAATTGTGTGGTTTACCTTATCGGCATGTCAACTCGGTGTCAACGATGCTAATCAAGACCCGAATCAACAGTCGATTACAATTTTCTCAGAAAGACATTATGATACAGATCGCGTATTGTACGATTTGTTTGAAGCAGAAACAGGCATACAGGTTAACTTGGTTCGCGATGGTGCGGATCCTTTACTCAGTCGTTTAGAGAATGAAGGCGAAGATACGATTGCGGATGTTTTATTGGTCGCGGATGCAGGAAGTTTAGAGCGTGCAAAAAACCGTGATCTATTATTGGCTATAGAAAGTCCTTTTTTAAATGAACATGTACCACAAAACTATCGTGATATCGACGGGTATTGGTATGGGGTATCTGCGCGTGCACGCGTGTTGGTATATCACCCTGAGCGCGTTGATGTGAACGCGTTATCTACGTATGAAGCTTTAATAGAACCAGCGTGGGAGGGTCGCGTGGTAACCCGTTCTAGTACGAATATTTATAATCAATCGCTAATGGCGTCTTTTATTGAAGTTATGGGAGATCAAGGTGCCCGTGATTTTGCTTCAGGTCTTGTTGCAAATTTTGCGAAAAGTCCGAGTGGGAATGATCGTGCTCAAGCATTGAGTGTGTTATCGGGTGAAGCAGATGTCGCGATTATGAATACATATTATATTGGCGTCATGTTAAACAGTGGTGATGCGACCCAAATTGAAGCTGCAGCGTCACTAAAATTATTTTTCCCAAATCAAGGCACAACGGGAACCCATGTGAATGCAAGTGCTGCAGGGGTGGTTAAACACAGCAGTAATCCTGAACTTGCGACGCAGTTCATTGAGTTTTTGTTAAGTGAGACAGCGCAACGCCATTTTACGACAAATAACTTTGAATACCCGGTAAACCCAAATGTTGAATGGGATAGTTTGTTGCTTAGTTGGGGGACGTTTGTGCCTCAAGATATCAACCTTGCAGTACTAGGTGAAAACAATAACCGCGCCAAGGAGATTATGGATCAAGTCGGTTGGCGTTAATAGAAATGTTGTGGCAGAATGTTTAAAAGACTGAAAGTTAAATTAAATATATTTACGATAACGAGTATATTAGCGGGACTGTTTATTATTGTTCCGCTTTTAAACATTCTTGTACGTATCTTCGAACGGCCTAGCGATGTATGGATTCATATTCGGACGTATTTATTAGTAGAATATTTACAAAACACGGTTATATTAATCACGTTTGTGGCGTTGCTGTCTGGCTTGCTTGGGTTTTTTGCCGCATTTACGGTGACCCGGTTTGAGTTTAAAGGCCGTAAAACGCTTGCTTGGATGCTTATTTTACCACTGGCAGTCCCTTCATATATTATGGGATATGTGTATGCCGATATGTTTAGTTTTATCGGGATTGTGCCAAGAACCTTGCGTGATGTAGGGATAGATATTCGCTTTAATGTCATGACGATGCGTAGTGCTATTATCATTTTTGTTTTAACCCTTTATCCTTATGTATATATGTTAACGCGTAGTGCGTTGAACAAACAAAACGCCTCTTATATTGAAAGCGCTCGGTTGTTAGGGGCTTCCAAAATGAAGGTGTTATGGCGTGTGGTTTTACCGCTTGCGCGGCCAGCGTTAGTGGCAGGGATATTGTTAGTCGTTTTAGAGACGTTAAATGACTATGGCTTGGTTGCTTTTTTTAATATTCAAGTTTTTAGTTTTGCGATCTTTAACGCGTGGTTTTCCTTTGGTGATGTCGTCAGTGCAATTCGGTTAAGTGCGGTCTTAATGGTCATTGTTTTTGTGGTTGTTTTTTTAGAGCGTGCCGTTCGAGGGAAAAGACGGTACCATCTCTCAAGTAAGACACGTCCGGTAAAAAGAACCCCACTGCGAGGATATCAAAACATATATCCGTTTATATTATGGGGCGTGTTGGTTTTTGCATTTTTTATTCCCGTGCTTTATTTGATTTATTTGGCTCAGTTTTCACGGGTTGGATTTTTTGATTTAGAGATGATATATTTAATAATTAATTCTTTGAGTATTGCATTATTTGCGACGGCGTTAATTGTTATTATTGCTGTGATGCTTGCGAATTTTGCAAGGGGAAGGTCGAGCAGTTTTAAGAAATCTTGGCTAAAAATAACCAATCTTGGGTATGCCATTCCTGGAGCTGTATTGGCGATTGCTGTGAATATTTTCTTTATAAACACCGATCAAATACTTTATCCAATATACCGGTTGTTTAATCCTGAAACAGGTAGACTTGTGTTAAGTTTAAGTTTAGCGATGTTGGTTTTTGCGTATGTTTTACGGTTTATGGCAATTGGGTATAACAGTATTGAGGCAAGTTATGATAAGATTGGTGAATCGTTTACGGAAGCGGCGTATGCATTGCGAGCGAGCAAGTTAAAGACACTGTTGATGGTGGATGTGCCACTCATAAAAACTGGTCTGATTAGTGCGGCGATCATTGTATTTATCGATGTTGTTAAAGAGTTACCGCTAACTTTGATTTTACGACCCGCTGATTATAATACTATGGCATCTAAGGTTTATGAATACGCCAGTGATGAAATGTTGACTGAGGCGAGTATTCCAGCATTAATATTAATTTTTATTTCGAGTTTAATGGTGTTTTTGTTAACCCATATGAAAGCAAAAGGAGGTTTTACCTTTGTACGTAAAAATTGAAGATTTAGGATTTAGTTATGTGAAAAAAGAACGCGTACTAGATAACATTTCGCTATCGATGCGCGAAGGGGAAATTGTCGCGATATTAGGTAGTAGTGGTTCTGGTAAAAGTACATTGTTGCGTGTTTTGAGTGGCCTAGAAATGCCGAGCAAAGGCAATATCGTTATCAATGAAGAAACGTTGTGTGCTAGTGATATTTTTGTCGATGCTGAAAAGCGACAGGTCGGGATGGTCTTTCAAGATTACGCGTTGTTTCCACATATGAATGTTGAAAAAAACATTTTATTTGGGTTGTCACACTTACCAAAAAGTTGTCGAAAAGAACGGGTAAATGAAATGTTAGAGATGATCCATATGACGGAAAAACTTAAAAGCTATCCGCATGAGCTGTCCGGAGGACAACAACAACGTATTGCGCTTGCTAGAGCGTTAGCCCCAAATCCTAAAATCCTTTTGTTAGATGAACCGTTTAGTAATTTGGATGCGGATTTAAAACTAAAAATCCGTAAAGAATTAAGACAAATCATTAAAAAAACCCATATTACAAGCATTTTTGTAACCCATGATTACGATGATGCATATGATATTGCCGATCGGATTATATATTTAGAAAATGGTCATATTGTTGATGAAACGGTCGTTGATCACAATCAAATAAAACAGTAAATTTTTACTGTTTTATTTTTTTTTAGATACAAGCGTCTAAATATGGTGTATAATGCATAGTAGATTAAAATAATATGACCTGAGGTGACTTATGGAAGTTATTCGTATGACGGCTTTTCCTTATGCATCGCTTAGAGTTTTATATGAATCGGTAGGATGGTCAACGTATTTAAAAGACATTGAATCTTTTGAAGCAATGTTTCCCGCTTCACTCGCCGTTTACGGTGCTTATGATGATGACCGATTAATCGGAATTGTACGCTTAGTAGGGGATAATGCTCATATTCTTTATATCCAAGATATTATTGTTAATCCTGAATATCAAGCGCGTGGTGTGGGTAAAGCATTGATGGAGCGTGTCTTGTTTGATTTTGAGCATGTGCGTCAAAAAGTGCTGATTACTGATATGGATGATTCGCATGTACACACTTTTTATGAGTCGATAGGGTTTATTAGAAGCACGGATAAAAATATTGTTTGTTATGTGAAATTCTAAGGAATTTCACTTTTTTTTATATTTATTATTGTGCAACACACAAAAACGTGTTATTATTTATTGTGTATTACACAAAAAGGAGGTAAACTATGGCATCAAAACATGAAGACGTTGGAATAGATGTGAACCGTACACCAATGCATTCACAATTAAAACGTGGCATTGTTGAAATGTTGGTTTTAAAAGTGGTCTCAGATCAAGCACAATCAAGTTTTGAAGTCATCGAGGCGCTCTCATCAAATCTTTCGGTAAGTGAGAACACGGTGTATCCGATTTTGCGGCGGTTAAGAAAACAAGGCTATTTTGAAACCCATTCTGAGCCATCACCAGTTGGGGCTCCGAAAAAAGTTTATCAAATTACTGATCGCGGGTCAGAGAAATTATCAGTTTTTTTAAGGGATTGGAAAGTTTTTTTGAAACAGGTATTAAATATATTAGGAGGCGATGAAGCATGAAAAAGTATTTAAGTCAATTAGAAAACACGTTGGCAAAATTTGCGATGACTAAAGAAGAACGGAAAGAAATTTTACAAGACTACGAAGAGATGTATCGAGATGCTTTAGATAAAGGGTTGAGTGAAGCTGAAGTAGAAGCGAAACTCGGCGATGAAAAAGCGGTTGAACAGGCATTAAAACACGATTTTAAGTTAATACCCAAGGTGAAAAATGGTGAAAAGTATATTGCACTTAGTCCGTTTATAGCGCTTATTATCTTTTTTGTTTCTGGATATGTATGGGGGGCTTGGCACCCAGCATGGATGGCTTTTTTATTGATTCCTTTAACAGCAATCTTTATTGAGGGATTAAATAAAGGATTCCGTTTTAAATTAACGGCTATGATGCCTTTTCTCGCGGTGATTACCTTTATTTTATTAGGGTTTTTGTTTAATGCTTGGCACCCAGCATGGCTTGTCTTTTTGCTCATTCCTGTCATCGGGATGCTTGAATCTGGAGATGAGATTTTAAGAGAAAAATTAACCGGATTAAGCTTTTTCGTGGGTGTGATGATTTTTGTAATTGTTGGGTATTTTACTGGCGTATATACACCAACATGGTTATTTATGTTATTGCCGCTATTTTTTAGTTTGTTTGAGGCGAAACATGAAACGTACCGGTTACGGATGTTGTTGAGTTTAGTGGTGTCGATTGGACTGTATTTATATTTAGGATATTTTGTTACAAACTGGATTTTAGCATTACTGGCATTTACGATTTATGTAACAATGGGATTATTGTATGGAAAAATAACGATTGTCGCGGATTATGATGGACCACATGCGACGCTTTTAAAACTAACTTTTGTGGCAAGTATTGTAGCGTTTTTAGTGGTTGGGTATTTCTTTAGTGCTTTTGCGGTGAGTTGGTTATTTATTTTGGTTACACCGACGCTAGCCGTATTGATAAATGAAAAACGGCGGCGACTTAGTGGTATTTCTCCATTTGTTGCGGTGACGGCTTTTATTTTACTTGGGGTTTATTTTGAAATATGGTATATTGCATGGCTCGTCTTTTTGATTATTCCAATGATTGCGATTATTGAAGACCGTTAAGAAAACCAATATTGG
>SKIY01000098.1 GCA_007116205.1 Candidatus Izemoplasma sp.
CTGCTTCTTCATGTTTAAACGCTGCTAATAAAACTTCTAAATCTTCTAATAAATCTTGATTCCCAACAATCGTACGCACACTACCTGCACCAACACCATACTTCTCCAAAGCTTCCATAGAAGCTTTTTTAACCCGTGGATGATTGGCTAATCCTAAATAATTATTACTTGAAAGATTAACAACTGATTGCCCATTTAAGTTAATCACATTTGTACACGGACCATAATTAATCGGCAGCGTTCGATAAACCCCATCATCTTTAAGTTCTTGCACTTTGTCATCCATAAATTTCAAACGATTACTCATAAACATCATCCTCCGGAACTAATACGATTTTTCCACAATTACCACTGCCCATTATCTCTGCAGCTTCATTAATATCTTGCAGTCTTAACTGGTGGGTAATAATTTCATCTAAATGCAGTTTTCCTGATTCAATCAACGCTTTAACTTCATACCATGTATCATAAATTAATCGCCCAACAACACCGTATACATGAATACCTTTAAAAACGATATCATTAGCCAAATCTAACTCAATTTTTTGTGCTGGTATCCCAAGTAAACTCATGCCACCACCAGCTTTAATGTATTTAAACGCCTGTTCGATCGCTGTTTTATTGCCACTAAACTCACCAACAACATCAACGCCACGTCCATCAGTTTCACTTAAAACACGCGCAATCACATCTTCTTCTAAAGGGTTAATAACAACATCTGCCCCAAGCTTTTTAGCTAGATTACGACGATATTCATTCACTTCAATCGCAATCACTTTTTTCGCTTCATATGCATTCGCTACATCAACACCCATTAATCCAATCGGCCCACACCCAACAATCGCAACCGTTTTATGCTTAATATCAAAGTGTTTTAAAGTGTGTACCGCGTTACCAAGTGGTTCTTGTACTGATAAATGCAACGGATTTCCATCTTTATCATTAACAAAGCAATTTGCTGCAGGCATCTTAATATAACGCGCAAAACACCCATCAGTATCTACACCAATAATTTTAGTGTTCTCACAAATGTGACCTTCTCCGCGTAAACAAAACTCGCATTCATTACAAATAATATGTGTTTCCGCACTTACAATGTCACCGATTTTAACCCGATCAACTTTACTACCAATTTTAAGAATCTCACCACTAAATTCATGACCCACTGTTAATGGTAATTTCAAACGATTTTTTGCCCAGTCATCATATGTATAAATATGATAATCAGTACCACAAAATGACGCTGTTAAAACTTTAACCAATACTTCATCTGGTTTTAAATCCGTTGATATTACCTTTTTCTCAAAAGAAAAACCCTTTTTAGGCTCTCTTTTTACAACTGCCATCATTTCCAGTGTATTTTTACTATCTGATGTATGCATAACTGTCAGCTCCTATCGATATATAATAACGCTTTCATCACAAAAATATTATAACATAACGCCATCGATATTAAAGCTTTTTTCATAATAACGTACAAAGGGCTGCTAAGAAAAATCTTAGCAGCCCTTTGTCACAAAAAAGGAATATTTTAGTATGTGTGTGCGATTCCTAAAATGTCCCTTTAGCCCCGGACCCTTAATCCGCGTGTTACATTTACATTATGCAACAAGCGCATTTCAATAACAACCCAGTTGTGTTAGTTTACAACATGTGTTTTTGATGGTTTAAAGGCTTTTAAATCTTTTTTTGGTGCATCTCATATCCTTTTTGTGCATAATTAAAGTATTTTAGTGCACTGTCAAGCGCTTTTTGATATTTCCGTTGTTTTTGATAAAATTCAATAATAATACTGAAAATATATTTAAAAACTGGAAAATCTTCAATTTTATGGAGATTTTTAAGTAACTTACTTGCATATTGTTCAAATAAATCAGGGTCATAATCTCCTGATAATTTAAAAAGTAATATACTATTTAGATGAAAATACACCAAATCTTCTTGAACAGTTTTAATAGACAAAGATTTTTTAAGCACCTGTATTGCTTCTTTAGTTCTCTCCATAGCAATTAAAATCTCTGCTTTATAAAAATGGTAAGACGGCACATTTATATAATGATCTGACAAAATAGCAAAAGCCTTTTCGTGCTTGTTTTGCCGGAAAAATAAATACGATTGTAAAAAGTGTAAATATCTTTGAATATTATGCGTTTCTTCATCTGTTGGATCAATGGTCATCGTTAATGTATTTAACATTCTTTGTGCCTCAGAAAACCTATTAATATCGATTAACACATTAATAACATTTGCATCTGCCTCAAGTTTTCTATATAAACTCGCTTGTTCTCCATGCAGTTGAGATGCTCTCTTCCCGTAATCTATGGCGTCATAAGCGTAAAACAATCGCTTGCTACAAAGGGCTAAAAGCGAAGCACTCATTGCTGCTGCTTTGGGATTAACTTGATACTCAAGATTTTTTAATAAGTGTTCTTTGGCTTCTGTTATGTGTAATTTATGAAACAAATTATGTCCTTTAATAAGATTATACTTCTGTTTTTGTGAAATAGAAAAATAGTCAATATATGCACCGATTTGTTCTAACGCTTCTTGATCATATTTTTTTTCATAAACCGCTTCATAGACAATTCCCATTAAAACAAAATCAATACAGACTAATGAGTAAAACAACCTATCGTATTG
This sequence comes from Candidatus Izemoplasma sp., assembly GCA_007116205.1. Classification (GTDB taxonomy): domain Bacteria; phylum Bacillota_I; class Bacilli_A; order Izemoplasmatales; family Izemoplasmataceae; genus SLQR01. The sequence continues at coordinate 2,641 of SKIY01000098.1, forward strand.
GTTTTTATATTTATCGTAAATACTTTTACTAAAAGCAATCTCACGAAAATAAACCGCTTCATTAAAAGTATCTATATCATTACGGATGACAGAAATTTCATTTTCATCAATCAAAAAATCGACATCGACATGCTTAAAAATCAGTCGCAGTGTTTCGATGTTCGGGTAAATTTTACCGTTTTCTATGTCAGATATAATCGTGTGTGCCATATTTACACTTCTAGCAATACCTCGTAAAGAATAGCCTTTTTTTATCCGCTGCATGCGAAAAATCTTACCGAACATTTTGAGATTCTTTTTCCGGCTATCTTTTTCTGGTGGCATAATAATCCTCCTTTACTGCTCTAGCCATTCACGAATAATCGTATATGTAGATTTAGGATTTTTTTCATTTAACACTTCGTGTCTTGCATCTTTCACTTGATGTACAAATATCGAATTATTCGGAAATGCTACCTCATAGCCTTTATGTACAGTATCTAAAGCAACCTGTGCAGTGTTTAATGGATCATCAGTACCTGAAATCAACATTAATGGCACTGCTTTCGTAGCTTCTATTGTCGCTTTTTGATTGACGATATCTACAAGCTTAAAGAACGACCGATAAAAACGTTTATTATACGCATAACCGCATAAAGGATCTTCAATATACCGCTTAACATTTACTTCATTATGACTCAACCAATCTAAACGTGTTTTTGAATCTGGTATTTTTTTAGCTAATCCATCATTTAATAGTTTAGCTAATTTACGATGTCTTTTTTTCATCGGCGTAAAGACACTACTTATGAACGCAATAAAGCGCATTGCTTTAATATACATTTTACTGTACTTAGGTAACGTTCCCATAAGAATAGCTTTTTCAACATCATGTTCAGTTTGCGTTAAATAATACCTTAACAAAATCGACCCCATACTATGTCCTAACATATAAACTGGAACATCTTTATATCTTCCGCGCAAATAGTCTTGAACATAATCTATATCTTTACTCATATTTATATGTGTATCATGCTTTCCCAAAATACCCACTGTGTCATGTGATTCTACACTTTTTCCATGTTTTCGGTGATCATGCACAACAACCGCGAAATGATAATCTACCAAATACGCCGCAAAATCACGGTAACGCTCACCATATTCTCCCATCCCATGGAGAATATGCAAAACACACTTTACTTGCTTGTCACTTGGCTCGTATGTTTTAACATGTAAATAGGACTCTTTAAATCCCCTAATAAAAGTTGAACGTTCTTTCATAAGACACCCCTTCATCACTCTAATTTTTCCCTAAAAACAATGCATAATAATAAAAAGGCGAAAAATCGCCATTTTTAATTAACGGTAGTCGGCGGATCAAATGTCATTTTTTTCGTATCTATTGAAACGCTTTGAATCACAACATCATCAAATGGTGCATCTGTTTTATCAGTCTTCACATTCGCAATTTTATCCAACACGTCAAAGCCCTTAACCACTCCACCAAAAGCAGCATATTTACCATCTAAATGTGGAGAGTCTTGATGCATAATAAAAAACTGACTAGTCGCAGAATTAGGATCTGAGGTCCGTGCCATTGATATTACACCTCTAAAGTGTTTGAGCGGATTATCAAAACCATTGGATTTAAACTCTCCACGAATAGCTTTTACTTCTTTGTTCGAGCGACCACCTTGAATCATAAAACTAGAAATAATGCGATGAAACGTCGAGTTTTCAAAAACATTATCTTTAATCATATGAACCATATTACGTACTGTATTCGGCGCAACCTCAGGAAATAATTGAATCTCCATTTTACCAAAATGTACAACTTCAATAGTTACAACTGGGTTCTTTGCGTTCGTATATGCTCCGTAATCCATAAAATCCCCTCCGATTTTATTCTATTATGCTAACTGTTTAAAACACAGGCATAATGCATATTAATTATATCATGAGTATCTAACATATCAAGCACCTACATTTAGAAAGCTAATATTTATAAACAATGTTATTGTGAAGCATCGTCTTCACCCATCAGCCATTTTCCGGTTTGATTAAGTTGCATAAGTCTTAAATAATATGCGTTTGGTTTCGTTACCGTATATTGAAAGGCTTTAGTAATGTCATAAAAACTCACAGCAGCAGCTTTATATACGTTTTGTATATACTCAATATCTGCTCTGTTTCCATAAATATTTTTAGTTAAAACTGGTCGCTTTAACAAATCATACACACTATATTGTTTTTCAATCATTCCTAAAACACCATATAGGAAATCACACATCGTATATACGCCGTCAATATAGGCTTCTACAACCGCATGCCCGTGATATGCTTTATCAATATCCGCAATATAAACCATGCGGCTAGGTATCTTTAAACACTGCAAAAGTGTACAACCCACGCGCGATATATCAGTGCACCAATCGGTACCTCTATCCAATATTTCTTTCTCCGTTCCCCCAAACATCATTGCTTCAAAGGGTGTTTCAAACTTTTGAATTGTTTGATAGATGTAATCTAATAAATTTCGAACCGTTTCTAAATCATCCTTACCCTCAAACTGTTTTGAAAAAGCATATAAATCATGAGATTTAACTGCTGATGATACCAGCTTTGGCGTTTTGTATAAAAAATCATAGGACTTCTCATCTAAAAAAATCATATTTTTAAGCAGATAATGATCGACAGAACCTTGATCATGTAAATCATTTCGAAACATCGTTTCATATGCTTTACCAAATACACCATAGCCTTTTTTCATAAACTACTCCTCCGAATATACACTTAATCTTTTACAAGATTTAGTAATTGGATATTCTTATAAATAACTTCCTTACCTACTTGTTCAGAGACAATAAAACCTTCTTTTTCAAGTAATTTAAGATATTTTGTTGCTGTCGCTCTTGAAATACCAATATCATCTCTAAAAAATTCATTCTTTGTATACATATAAGAAAACAAATGTTCTACTATCTCATAGCTATAAATGTTAGGAAGTCTCTTTCTCATTTCTTCTTTTGTAAGTTCAATAGATTGATTAATTCTTAAAATAAGATTAACTGTATGTTTAGATGTCTCAGAAATACCTTTTAATATGTACATAACGAAATCTTCTATATAAATAAGATTTTCATTACATTTTCTCAATAGCTCATAATACTTATCTTTATGCTCAATAATATACTTGCTTAAGTATAAAATAGGTTGGTGAATTTTTTCCTTTAAAACTAAATATAAAATATTTAATATTCTTCCAGTTCTCCCATTACCATCATAAAATGGATGAATACTTTCAAACTGAAAATGAATGAGCGCTAATTGAACAAGTGGATCATAGTCCTCATTATCATTAATAAATATTTCTAAATTTCGCATTAAGTCTCTAATCTCGATTTCTTCTTGAGGTGGTGTATGTACAATTTCATTGTTTTTATCGCTCATAATTACAGTTCCTGGTAGCTTTCTAATACCACCTTTGTTAGGCTCGATGATTTCTTGAATCTCAACAAGGATATTTGTACTTATAAATCCGTTTTGTCTAATTAGCTCCAAACCATAATCTATCGCTTTCTTATAATTGATAACTTCTATTGGTTTCCCACCTAATGGTACTTTAGATACAATCTCTTTAAATATTTCATCATATGTTGTAATGATATTTTCAATTGCAGATGAGTCTTTTGATTCACTTAAATTAATCAAGTTTAAAACCACATTTGGATTAGGCAACAATTTTAAGATGCCTTTTAGCTCACCAATGTGATGATTCGCTATATTTGATTGTTTCAGTATTTCAACTTTGTTTAGATCGATACTAAAAGGTAATTTATTCATAAAAACCCCTCGTGACTAATTTATTATAATTTTTATCCTTGAATATATCATATCACAAGTATTTAGTCACGTCAAAGAAACGAGGATAGTTTTCCTGTTATTTTATCCTCGTTGTGCCGATTTCTGCAAAATTAGAGTTAATATCTGACTATACTGTTAATGATAAGAAAAAAGATGCCTTTAAAAAAGCATCTCTATAAAATAAACATATGGAGGTCCCGACCGGATTTGAACCGGTGATCACGGAGTTGCAGTCCATTGCCTTAGCCACTTGGCTACGGGACCGTAAATTAGCGCTATTTCATATTATCATATATTTCTTTTTTGTCAATATACTTAATTTCCTATGAAGCTTCCTCGGTTTTAGGTGTGTCAGTTTTACTCTCAAAATACTTAAGCAATAATTTTTGTAATAACATAAAAACAATCGCCATAGGCAGTGCCACTAAAAATAATATCAAGACAAGCATGGCTGGACTGGTTTCTGAGAAACGATGTAAAATAAATGTCGTAATAAAAAAACGGGTGCCCCTAGAAAAGAAAACTGCCACAATATAGTTCATAAAACGCATACGTGCTAATGCTGCTGTAAAGATTATAATAAAAAACGGAAGTGGTGTCATTGAAAAAATAAAGATTGCCCATACACCATAGCGTGTAAAAAGCCTCTCCGCACGGTCTTGATGTTCCTTCTTTAAAACACGATTATAAAATTTACTATCCTCTTTCGCCATAAAGAAATACACAATAAAAGAGCCCACAACGTTAGCTACCGTCGCAATTAAAGCAATACGCCACCAGGGTTTCCCTTCAATAGTGAGCGTCACAAAAAACACCTCTAC
>SKIY01000101.1 GCA_007116205.1 Candidatus Izemoplasma sp.
AGGGTTGATATGGTAGAATAGTATATATGAAAGGGGGCGCTTTTATGAGTAAAAAAGCGTTTTGGGTATTGGTTTTAGTTGGTGTGTTGCTTTTGTTAGCGTTTGTTGTAATATCGAATGCGATTAGTGTGGGTGAACGGTTAAGAAGTATTCATGTCTATTTAGAGTATGCTTTTTATGGCATTGCTGTGATATTGATATATGTGTTGATTATTAATCCATTAAGGGTAATCTTTTTTGCGCCAACATTTAGTATTGAAGCACTCGCCGGAGAAAAGAAAAATGCGCGTGTATACCGCGGCGCTGCGAAAAATTTATTGCGCATGGATTCTGTTAGTGACGTCGATAAAGCGTCTTTACGGGAACATTTAAATGATGATGCGTTGCTACCACAAACCTTAAAAGGGGTATTTAACGGATCGGTTCGTAAAAATATTGATGCTATTATTATTTCACATTCTAAAACAGTGTTAATGACAACGGCGATTTCACAAAATGGTAATTTGGATATGTTTGCGGTTATTACGACAAACATTCGTATGATTCGGGCGATTGTTGAGGCGTGTGGATTTCGACCGAGCTATACAAACTTAGCAAAGCTGAGTTTAAATGTCGCGGTGACGGCGATGATTGCTGAGGGGTTAGAAGATGTGAACTTTAACGAGATGTTGCCGTCTAAGTTTGGTGAAGCGTTGAGTGATTTACCGGTGGTAAGAACTGCAACAAATTCAATATTTCAAGGGATCTCGAATGGGTTGTTAACGTGTCGTGTTGGGGTTGTGACGCGTCGTTATTTGTTTGCTGATAATCAGCTGATGACAAAAAGAGAACTGCGACTCGCTTCGTATAAAGAATCATTTAGGTTGATGCCACAAGTCATTTCTGAAGGGCTTATTGCTTTTCCTAAAGGCGTCGTTAACTTTGTATTAAAACCGTTTAAAAAGAATCCATTTACTAAGAAAGGTGAGACAAAATGATTGATTATAGTATTTATGCAGAACTCATTTTAGCGAAAGCGGTGAATTTGCAAGAACAAGAAGATTTATTGATTAATGCACCGATTGAAGCGTATGAATTTGTGGATGCGTTGGTTTTAGCGGCATATAAAGATTTTAAAAGTGGTACGGTGCATATTAATTGGCAAGCACCAACGCTTTCTAAATATAAGATTAATTATGGTAACGAAAAAGTATTAGGTGATATTCCTAATTATGTACTTGCACGTTATGATACCATGTTAAAACGTAAAGCAGCGATATTAAATATTACATCGAGTATGTCTAGTGAAATGCAAAAAATCGATCCCAAACGAATGAAGCAAGCAAGCGAGCTTTCTAGTCCTAAAGTGCGCCCGTTTGATCAAAAGATGTTTCATGAGTTAAAGTGGTCATTGGTGCCATTTCCGACGCTTGATTGGGCAAAGCGCATTTACCGAAAAGAAAGTGAAACGGTAGCGGCTGAAAAGTTGAAAGAGGCTTTTGAGTATATGATGCATCTAGATGAGAAAGAGCCACTTAAAGCGTGGGATTATCAGTTTGAAACGCTTGAAAAAAGACGCGATTTATTGAATAAAAAGCAGTATAAAATGCTTAAGTTTCGATCAAAAAACACGCAGTTAGATTTGCCTTTGGCTGAAAACCATAAATGGCAAGGTGGTCGTGAGTACCATGCTGAGGGGATGTTTATTAGACAGTTGCCTGATTATAAAATATCGACTGCGCCGCATAAGTTTGGGGCTGAGGGTACGGTGCGATTTACGACGCCAATCAATGTGCGTGGACAGATTTTAAAGCCGTTTACGATTAGTTTTGAAGCGGGTAAAGTTAAACAAATAATAAGTGATCAAAAAGCGATTATTGAAAAACTGATTGCGGTGGATGAGGGAGCTGCTTTTCTTGGGAAGGTTACTTTGATTGGCGATGAGTCTCCGGTTAAACATTTGAAAACATTCTTTTATATGGGGCTAATCGATCTTAACTATGGTTCTAGTATTGCGTTAGGACACGCTGATCCACGGATGCTTGATGGTGGCACTAAATTAAACCGAACAGGGTTAGAAGAAGCAGGATTAAACCAAAGTCGGATTCATGTGGAAGCGGTATTAGCCAGTCCTGATATGAAAGTGTATGGTGTAAACAATGATGGTGAAGAAGAACTGATTATGGATCAAAATGCTTTTACAGGTGTGTTTGCATAAAAAAAGACCGCTTGGTCTTTTTTTATTTTATATAGTAATACAGTAACTTAATGGTGTTTTCTAATGCGCTATAGTGGGTGCGCTCCATGCCGTGAGAGGCGTGGACACCAGGGCCGATTAAACCACCTTTAATATCGTTCCCACCACGCAGTGCAGCGCTAACGTCTGAACCATAATAAGGATATATATCTACAGCATAACTAAGCTTTTCTTGTTTAGCTATGGCCGCAAAACTGTTGGTGATGTCGTAATCATATGGCCCGCTAGAATCTTTTGCGCAAATCGATACATCGTATTCAGTACATGATAAGTCATCCCCAATACAGCCCATATCGACTGCGACCATTTCGTCTAGTTCTGGGATGAAAGCCGCACCATGACCAACTTCTTCATAGGTTGAAATAATGATTTTTAAGGTTTGTTTTGGGGTGGTGTTGGTATCTTGTAAAAGTTTTATGAGTCCGAACATGCTTGCAACATTGATTTTATCATCTAAAAACCTTGATTTGATGAACCCGCTCGGTGTGATGGTGGTTTTCGGATCGAAAAAGATGTAATTACCGACTTCAATCCCTAACTTTTGAACATCTTCTTTCGATTTGACAACTTCATCAATACGGACGATCATGTTTTCTGGGTTGCGGACTTTGGTATTGGCGTCTTTATAAACATGGACGGCAGGACTTGTGGATAAAAATGTTCCTGTGTAACGTTTGTCGTCACGGGTTTGAATCGTGCAGTATTCGCCATCCATCGTTGGCCATGACGGGCCACCGATGGTGGTAAATTTTAAAGTACCGTCACTGCTTATTGACCGCACCATCGCACCTAAGGTATCGACATGAACACTTAACCCTAGGGTTTTAGGTGTCCGACCAGGCACGGTGAGAATTAGGTTTCCTTTTTTGGTTTGTTCTGTTTTTAAATTGTATTGCTTTGCTTCGCTTTTAATGCGTTCTACGATTGCTTTAGTATACCCGCTCGGGCTTGGAATCATTAAAATTTCTTGCGCTAAATCTAAGATATAGTTTTTATCTAATTTCATCTTTTTCACCTCTATCGTATTATAGCATATTGACACCAATTCTATCGCTAAAAGCTGAGTTTATGATATAATGATTACGAGGTGATTGTATGCACGTAGTATATGGGGGTGCTTTTAACCCACCGACCATTGCACATTTAGAAGTTTTTTATTATATAGACGATCGTCTTCCGGTGACAAGATTCACTTATTTACCCGTGTCGAGTGCGTATACAAAAAGCTCACTCGTCAGTAACTATCACCGCCTTAAGATGCTTGAACTGATGACGAAATCCGTCGATAAAATCGTTATAAGTGACCTTGAAATGCGCGATGAATTGTTTGAGGGGACCTATCAATCATTGGTTCGGTTATCAGATGATTCACGTGAAGAAGTGGCATTTGTAATTGGGGCTGACAATGTCAGTGACTTATCGGATTGGAAAATGGCGTCATCACTTTTAGGTGAGTTTAAACTTATTGTGCTTGGGCGGAATGGTATCGATGTACGAACAATCATCGATTCTGATGATTTTTTATCTAAGTACCGCGATAATTTTATTGTTTTAGATGACTTTAATTGTGATGTCTCGAGCACAGCATTTCGTGATACCCTTGACCCATCAATGGTACATGAAGATGTGTATCAATATATTGTTGATCAAGATTTATACAAGAGGTGATTTTTATGTACTATAAAGATTTTGTAAAAGTAGCGAGTGTCACCCCCAAGTTAGAAGTGGGAAACCCAACGTATAACGTTACACAAATGCTTAAAATATTAAAAGATCTTCGCTCAAGTATTGCGGTTTTTCCTGAACTTGGGATTACAGCGTATACGTGTAATGATCTTTTCTTTCAACATGGCTTATTAGAAGAAACGGAAGCGCAAATTGCACGCTTATTAAAAGAAAATCCATTTCCGGGTATTTTGGTTATTGGAGCCCCTTTAGAAATAGATGGTATTTTATACAATAGTGCCTTCGTGATTCAAAAAGATAAACTGTTAGGGATTGTACCGAAGTTTTATTTACCGAACACCCAAGAGTTTTATGAAAAACGGTGGTTCACGAGCGGGTATGATATTGTTAAAAAGGTAAAGATGTTACGGTATTTAGATCAAGTTGTGCCATTTGGTTCAATTATCTTTAGAAGTGATGATGGCCGCATTAGTTTCGGCATTGAGATTTGTGAAGATATGTGGGCACCGATTTCACCAGGAAATTTGCTCGCTTTAAACGGTGCGAAGATGATTCTTAACTTAAGCGCATCGAATGAATATTTAAATAAGCGAGAAATTCGTCGCAGAACGATTATTGAGCATAGTCGTCGTAATGCAGGTGCTTATGTATATTCGAGTGCTGGGGTGAATGAGTCGACGAGTGAAACGGTTTTTAGCGGACATAATGTCATTGCACAAAATGGTGAGCTATTAATAGAAACAGAGAACTTCTCTCAAGAGAGCGAAGTTATTTATGCGGATATTGATTTATCTAAAATTTCTTTTTCACGTAAAATGAATTCGTCGTTTAGAGATACTTTAAATAAGTTTGAGTTTGATACGGTAACGGTTGACTTACATTTAGATAAAAGTGATGAGTTTACGTTTGAAGAAGCGTTTGATCAAACACCGTTTGTCCCAAAAACCAATGAAATTGCGGCGTTTGAAAAAATTGCGACATTACAAGAAAATGCTTTGATTAAAAGAATGAAACATATTGGCGCATCATCGATTATTGTTGGGGTGAGCGGCGGATTAGATTCAACGCTTGCAATGCTTATTGCGACACGCGTTGCGGATCAGCTGAAGATGGATAGAAAGCATATATTCGGTGTTACGATGCCTGCGTTTGGAACGACAGATCAGACATTGAAACAAGCAAAAATGTTGATTAAACATTTAGGTGTAACGTTAAAAGAAATTGATATTCGAGATCATGTGAATGATCATTTCGCGTTGATCGGACATGATTCTGAAACCACGGATGCTACTTATGAAAACACCCAAGCAAGAGCGCGTACGATGATTTTAATGAACCTTGCGAATATGAAAAACGGAATTGTATTGGGTACTGGTGATATGAGTGAGTTAGCGCTTGGTTGGTGTACTTATAACGGCGACCAAATGAGTATGTATGGTATTAATGCCGGTATTCCAAAAACGCTTGTGCGGTTTATGATGGCGCATTATGCAGAAGAAAAATTCGGTAAAAAAATCGAGAATGTTGTACATGATGTGTTAGAAACGCCGATTTCACCAGAGCTTATTTTAAATCAGCTTACTGAAGATGTCATTGGCAAGTATGAAGTGAATGACTTTATTTTGCATCGCTTTTTACGCTTTGGCGATACTGAAAGTAGAATTGCATGGTTGATTACGAAAACATTTGATTTGGATAAAGAAGCGAGTCAAAATTACGTTAAAAACTTCTTTAGCCGTTTTTATAGTCAACAATTTAAACGTCAAGCAACCCCAGATTCACCTAAAATTCTTGACATCTCACTCTCCCCTCGCGGCGATTTACGGATGCCAAGTGATGTAAATAAAACGAAGCAATAAGGATTTGATAGTATGGCAAAACGTGTTGTGATAGGCATGAGCGGTGGTGTTGATTCAAGTGTCGCTGCGCTATTGCTTAAAGAACAAGGATACGATGTTATTGGTTTATTTATGCGGAATTGGGACGCTACTACGAATCAAGATGTGTTAGGGAATCCAACCGTTGATCAAGATATGTGTCCACAAGAAGTAGATTATAATGATGCATTACGCGTCTGTGAACATTTAGATATACCATTATATCGCGTCGACTTTATTGAAGAATATTGGCGCGATGTTTTCAGTTACTTTTTAGATGAGTATAAAAAAGGACGGACCCCAAACCCTGATATTATGTGCAATAAATATATTAAGTTTGATGCGTTTAGTAAACATGCTGCGCAGTTTAATCCTGATTTTATTGCCATGGGACATTATGCCCGGGTAAAACGTAACGGGAAGATAAAGTTACTTCGTGGGGTTGATGATAATAAAGATCAGACGTACTTTTTATCGCAGTTAACGGCGGCGCAATTAGAACATGTGTTGTTTCCTGTTGGGGCTTATGATAAAGCAGCTATAAGAGCGTTGGCTTTAAAACATAAACTGCCCACAGCACAGAAAAAGGATTCAACAGGTATTTGCTTTATCGGTGAACGTGAGTTTAGCAAGTTTTTAAATAATTACTTACCTGCACAGCCTGGGGATATGCTTACTTTAGATGGGGATTATATGGGCAAGCATACCGGGTTAATGCATTATACGATAGGCCAACGTAAAGGGCTTGGTATCGGTGGTAATGAGCGATATGATAATGCGCCTTGGTTTGTGGTTGGTAAGGATTTAGCATTAAACCGTTTATATGTGGGTCAGGGATTTCATCACGAAACGCTTTATAGTACGTCTTGTACTATTGAAGCTATAAACATCATTGATCCAGCTTTAACCCTCGATGGCTTAAAGTGTACTGCTAAGTTTCGTTACCGACAAAAAGATATCGGTGTACAATTGTCTGTAAAAGATGATGTTGTGACAGTTATTTATGATGAACCTGTCCGCGCAGTAACACCAGGGCAAGCGTGTGTCTTTTATGATGGTGATGAATGTTTGGGTGGCGGATTGATTAATAAAGTATATAAAGACGGACAAGTTTGTCCTTACTAAAGGAGCATACAATGGAGCGAAAACGGGGGATTGTTTTATCAGGTGGCGGTGCGCGTGGTGCCTATCAAATCGGGGTATTACGGGCTTTTAATGATGCCGGGTTATTAGAGGGAATTGGGGCTTATAGCGGCGCTTCTGTTGGAAGTCTTAATGCGACATTATTGGCGACTAAAAATGTTAAACGGGCTGAAGAAATTTGGTTTTCAATGGAGCATCGACATCTTTTTGAAGAGGAACAATCTTTTATCAAAAAGCTTTTTAAAGATGGAAGAGATTTGGTTTTTAAAGGGTTTTATAAAACCGATAAACTG
>SKIY01000006.1 GCA_007116205.1 Candidatus Izemoplasma sp.
TGCTATTTTATCACCCATGCTGGCAGGGTTTTTCTTCACCTTACCAAGTGGTCGCTTTAAACCTATTTTAGAGCAATATTCTTCACCAGTAGCATGGGCTTGGACATCTGTACATGCGTTTATCGATAGTGACTTCCAAAAAGCGTTTTACTTTTTAGCTTTACTTGTCGCTCTAACAGTTGTGTTGGCGTTGGTTTTAGCGCAGCTAAGTAAGCGGGTGGTTCGATGAGTGCGGTCTTTGAGCTGTCGCTTAAACGTATTTTAAAACAACGACTTACGATTATTTTAATGATGGTTTTTCCTATAATTGTGGTGTTGATCCCGCAATCTGGAGGAGAGATTCCTATTATAGGGTATGGATTGTTTGGGTTGATTTTACTCTTTTCTGCTTTTTTGTTAACGAAACAAGTCATTGAAGATAGACAGTATAAAACAATTGTAAGAATCGCTGCAGCACCGATTACCCATCGTGATTATTTAGTGGGTCACTTGGCTGCTTATATGATGGTTTTAAGTATTCAAGTGTTAGCTTTTTGGGTGCTTACACAAATTGCTTGGGCGGGTTCATTTACGTTTCATGTATGGGCATTACTGTTATTGGTGATGTTTGCGCTGTTGTCTTTAAGTTTTTCGCTTTTTTGGCACACGTTTTTTAAGACTTATGCAACCTCGATTGCGGTATATAGTATCGCCGCAAACTTAATGGCTTTGGTTGGTGGCATGAGTTACCCATTAGAATATATGCCAGATGATTTACGACGCGTTGCGGTGGTTTTACCAACGTATTGGTATGCATACGGGTTTGAGTTGATTGGCGAAGCACGGTATTTTACAGCGCTTATTTCCTTGTGTATTTTGGGTGCGTTTGCTATAATATTTTTAACGATAGGGTCAAGAAGGAGATTCGAATAATGCTAAAGCCGTTAGCGCACCCTATGTACGCGCTCTACGCTACGATGGGTATACTTTACAGCTTTATTGTAATTATTTTACAACCGCAGAATCCTGCGGTTTTTTTCCTTTTTACATTAAGTATTGCAATCGTTGTTATTCGGTTACGGTTCGATTTAAGGTGCCGATGGATAATGGTTGATATTTTCGGGTATTTGGTATTGTTGATCTTTTTTGAGGTGATGGCGTTACTGATAATACCGACTTTGATTATGATGCTTTACTATGATAAATATTACAGTGTTTTTATTGCAGCGCTGTTGTGGTTTGGGTTTTTCTTTTTGGATGTTACGATATTAGTATTGATTGTTTTTATGCTGTTTTCTGGTCTGTTTTTAAACCGGTGGCACCTAGAAGTGAATCGGGCGAAGAAAAATGTTGATGCGGCCCGTATTAAAATTTATGATTTAGAACGGGAACAAGACATGATATTGCAAACCCAAGATGAACTTTCGCGTGTTAGTATATTAAGTGAGCGTGACCGTATTGCTCAAAAATTACATGATGATTTAGGCCATGAGTTAACGGGGGCTTTACTTGCGTTAAGGGCTTTGGCGTCAAACCAGGAAAATTTGTCCGAAGACGCGATGTTTTCAGCACTGAAAACACGACTTGAAGGTGCGGTTGGACAACTGAAAGACACGGTGCAAAATACCCATCCAGATACACTGCATGGATTTGATGCGATGAAACATTTAATTGAGCGTTTTACGTATGCTGATATTTATTACCAACAAGATGGCGATATTGGTATACTTAGTGCGCATCACTGGCATGTTTTACTTGGTGTGTTGAAAGAAGCACTTACAAACATTCAAAAACATAGTCAGGCTAAGCGCGTAGATGTTGAGTTATTTATTAGTCAAACTGTGGTACGTTTAATGGTTAAGAATGATGGTGTTGACGGCAGCAACCGTAGTGATGGATTGGGATTGAAATATATGCGCAGAAGAATCGAGGCACTCGGTGGTTCGATGAGCGTTCAAAGTCAAATGTTTTTTATTTTGGTTTGTGTGTTGCCTATCGATAAGGAGGTGTCTAAGACATGAAAGTTTTATTGTGTGATGATGATGCATTAATCCGCGATAGTTTCGAAGTTATTTTAAATAAATCGGGGATTGACGTGGTTGGTAAGGTAAAAAACGGGAAAGAAGCGATCGATTTTGTAGATAATAGAGACGTTGATGTTATTTTAATGGATATTCGCATGCCTGTTATGGATGGCATTGAAGCGACGCGGTATATTAAGAAACACGATGAGAAGATTAAGGTTATTATGTTAACGACTTTTCGTGATTTTAAACATGTCCATCAGTCTTTGCATGCTGGTGCGAGTGGATATGTTTTAAAGACGGATGCTGTCGAAATGCAAATCGATACGATTAAGGCTGTGCATGAAGGCAAAGCGATTATTAGTGAGGCTGCTTTAAAAAATTATACAAAAGCAAAAAAGGATGATTTACTCACCGAGCGTGAAAACAGTTGTATGGAGTTAATCGCACACGGATACAGCAATAAGGAAATTGCTTCTAGATTGTTTATTGGTGAAGGTACGGTTAGAAACGTTATTAGTATTATTTTAAGTAAACTTGAACTTAGGGATCGGACCCAAATTGCGATTTATTACTGGCAAACGCAGTACGACAGTGACTCCTAGGCATGGCGTTGTAAATATGCAAATGCCGGGATTAATTTAACTAAAAACAATAAATGAATACTACAAGGAGATGAAAAAGATGATGGTTCGTAAGATTGTTTTTATAACATTGTTAGGGGTTTTGAGTTTTTTTATGCAAGCGTGTAAAGATGATGAAGTTATTACGCATGAGGTTACTTTTGATAGTCGTGGTGGTGGTGCAGTAGAATCTGTTTTGGATGTTGAAAGTGGGACGGAAATCACGTTGCCGATACCTGAAAAAACGGATTATGTTTTTCGTTATTGGCAAGTAGGAGATAATCATTATGACGATCAATACGTTGTTGATGAAGATACGGAATTTGTAGCGGTATGGGATCATTATGAGACGGTTTTTAGCTATGAAATCATGACAGATAACGGCTACTACGAAGATGAAAGTTATGTCCGAATCATTGAGTATACCGGTATTGGACGACATGTTATGATACCGACATTTATGAGTGGTTATCCTGTGACGCAACTTGCGGGTGAATCGTTTAAGGATAGTGATATTCTTAGTGTTTCACTTCCGAATAGTTTGCAAAGTGTTGCCGGCTATGCATTTTTTAACGCGGACGCTTTACAAGCAGTTCGATTCCATGGTGATGTCTATGGTTATCAAGATGGGTTATTAGCGGCTGATATTTATTATGAAATGATCGATAATTATCAAACGGTTTGTATAGAAGCGGAAGACCCTAATAATGAAAATGGATGGCTATTTTCTGAAGGTTGTCCGATTCACCGCGTTATAGATCAGACTGACCCTATTGTTTTACGTGATGGTAGTATCTGGTATAGGTATGATGTTGTTTACGATTTGCGTTATTATGAAGATGCGCGAAACATGCGTATTTCGGATCTTGCATTTGAACAAGCAGATGCAATTACCGACTTTGAAATACCTGCTTATGCTGATAATTTATTAAACCGGTTTGTTTTAATGCTTTCTACGCTAGAGAATTTGACGCATATTGATGCAACAAACAATGAAGTTTTTTCAACGGTTGATGGTGTGTTATATAATAGCGAACAAACGACGCTTCATTATTATCCAAGTGGATTAGAAAACACTGAATATACGATATTAGATACCACAGAAACGATTAATCCCTTGGCTTTTAGAAATGCCTTGCATATTGAAACGTTAAATATGCCAAGTAGCGTGGTCGATGTATTACCCATTTTCCATTTCATGGAATCGCTTTTAAATATTTATGTTGATGCCGATCACGCTGTATTAACTTCGGTCGATGGGGTTTTGTTTGAAGCGCTATATGACAATGATTTTAGATTGCATACCTATCCAGCTGGACGGGACGATGAACGCTACGTTGTTCCGAGTCAAACATTAGTTATTGGTGATCATGCTTTTGCTAATAGTCAGTTAACAACAATTGAAATTCCTGAAGGGGTTGTTGCGATCGAGTCGATGGCTTTTTATAACAACCAGGCATTAACGGAGGTTATATTACCTGAAACATTAGAATTTATTGGAAGTCATGCGTTTCGTGATACCGCGATTAAAAGTATTGTTATACCAGGTTCAGTATGGGGGATGAACCACGATATATTTGATGGTAGCGCGATTGAAGAAATTGTGTTGATGAGAGAATTGGTTGAAACGACTGAGGTAATTTGGACAAATGCTTTTATGTGGCTTTCTAGTGATACGGTAATATACGTACCGGATGCATACATAGAAAATTATAAGATGTTATCCGATGTGTTGAATCTTCAGCGGGCTGTATTTGAAGATTTGCTCAAACCCATATCGGAACGTGAATAGAAGGGGTGTAGTTGGTTATTATTAAAGAAACCATTAATGTAGACACATTGCAGACCATGCAAATGCTTGATATCACAGATCGCGTTAAGCAATTTGTTAAGGATAAAAATATCTTAGAAGGGCAAATTACTTTATTTGTTCCGCATACAACCGCCGGGATTACTTTAAATGAAAATACTGATCCTGATGTTAAAACAGATATGGTCAAAGGATTAAATGAAAGTTTGCCCGATCGTAACTTCTTTAAGCACTATGAGGGGAATTCGCAAGCGCATATTTTGTCTTCTGTCATAGGTACAAGCCTGACACTTTTGATTTCAGAGGGGGAAATCGTGTTAGGAACTTGGCAAGGTATATTCTTTTGTGAGTTTGATGGTCCAAGAAAGCGGAAACTACATATACAAGGGTTTAAAATGTAAAAGAAGGCTAATTTGCCTTCTTTTTTTTTACATGTCAAGACATGACAAAAATATATTGACATGTTTTGACATGTATAATATAATGGTGTTGAGGTGATTACATGAATAATGAATTTTATACACTAAAAGATTTAATTGAGATGACGAAGCTATCGGAAAGAACGTTGCGGAGATATTTAGAATCAGGACTGTTAACAGGTGCGAAGGTAGGAGGCACTTGGCGGTTTACAGAAGGGCAGGTGAAAGATTTGTTTAATGCACAATCGTTTAATAAGGAATTTGCAAGACAGGCAAGTGAAGACGTGAAACAATTTGTACGTAGACAGTACCGAGACAATGATGAAGATCGCGCTTGTGTTATTTATGATTTTAATGCGGTTGATGAAAGCACCCATGAAGCAATTCGTGATGTGGTGATGCACATTCCAAAACATTTTAAAGGATACAAAATGAAGATGCATCCAGAAGACAATTATTTGCGGGTTATTTTAATTGGGAGTTTGGCGTTTATTACTTATATGAATGATGCGCTGAACAAAGTAAGAAGTTAAGGATTTTCGAGTGGACTAAAAAATGCACTACGCATTTGACCAAACTTGGTCAGACGAATAGTGCATTTTTATTATAGCGGTTTACGCATTTTTTGTATGGGTAGTTTGTTTCTGACGGTGGGTATGTCCTCTAAGTCAATCGTGATGTCAAGGTAGCCTTCTTGGTCTTTAAGAGAATCAATGACACTGCCGAGGGGGTCGACAATTAAAGAGTGTCCATAGGTTTGATAGTTTCCGTATGAAGCACTGCTTGCGCTACACCCGATCATGAATAGTTGGTTATCAATCGCTCTTGCTTTGAATGTCGTTTCCCAGTGCAGCGGACCGGTGAACTGATTGAAGGCACCTGGAACAAAGATAGCTGATACCTGCGCGTTGGTTAGTTTTTGGGCGAGGAGGGGGTAGCGAATATCAAAACAGATCATCACGCCCATTTTTCCGAACTCGGTCTCGAATACTCCTAGTCTGTTGCCTGCGTTTAATGTATCGCGTTCATCAAAGGTTTCACCGTTTGGATAGGTGATTGCGAATAGGTGAATTTTGCGGTACTTATGAATGATTTTACCTTTCCGGTTCAATATATAGCTGGTGTTATATAAATGCGTGTTGGTTTTTTCAGGGACACTCCCCCCAATAACATAAGCGTTGTATTTTTGGGCGAGGTGTTGTAAGTGGGTAATGGTTTCTGAGGTATCGGTTTGACTGTAGGCTTCGAACCGCTCTACTTCATAAGGGGTGGTGAACATTTCTGGTAAAACAATGAAATCAATAGTTTCATCAGTGACTTTCGAAAGGATGTTGTCGACATTTTTTAAACTATCTGTAATCTTTTTTTGTACGGTGTTTTGGATGATTAGTAGTCGCATATAAACTCCTTTTAGTGCGTTATAGTGAAATCTGAATAGGGTTTGTGGGTGGTTAGTGTTGTTATGTCAAGCTGTGCGATATCGCCTGGACTATCGTCTTTAAGTGCTTTAATAAAGGGGTGGATATGCGCTTTGTCCCCTTTTATAATGCAAGTTACACTACCATCGGTGTTGTTTTTGACTTCGCCGAACAGGTGATGTTTTCTTGCGAGCGTCGCAATGAAATAACGCATGCCGACACCTTGTACGATGCCTGTTATGGTAATTTTTTTGATCATTGTTTATCACCTCAAATAGGTTGATATCTTTAGTATATGATTTAGCTTAAATATGTCAAATAATGTTTGGATAAATAAGGTAAGGCATCGTTCTTTTAAACCATTTTACATCGCTTTCATCTTACAATGGATATCGCATGCTAAATATTCTTTTTTGTACTATAATTAGTTTAGTTAACTAGTAATATTCTAATTAACAAAGTAGTATTGGAGGGTTAATCATGGTTATAGGAATTCCTAAAGAACGAACACAAGGGGAAACACGGGTGAGTGTTGTCCCGATGCATATTCCACAATTGATCAAAAAAGGGTATGCGGTGGTTGTCGAAAAAGACGCTGGAAAACGTGCGGGTTATGATGATCACATGTATAAAGATCAAGGCGCTAAAATGGTTGCTGATTTTGCGGCTTTGGCTAAAGAGAGTGATGTTATTTTAGCAGTGCGCGCGGGGGCTGCGGCTGATAATGGCGAGGCGATGGCTAAGCAGTTAAGCGATAAGCATGTTTTAATTGGTATGTTAGAACCATATCAAAAAGATCCTGCGTTTGAAGCTTTGAAAACGCAGAAAGTTTCTGCTTTTTCAA
>SKIY01000078.1 GCA_007116205.1 Candidatus Izemoplasma sp.
AATAATTTTGCATCGCACGTGCTTTTAATTTTTCAGGATCAGCATGTGCCGTTCGCATCGTCGTTTTATAGTTATGACTCATCATCATAACACTAGCCAATGCGCCTAAGAAAAACGCAACTGCTACATCAAACGTCCCAATAATCCAAAACAAACCACTAACGAGCACAATGTAAATCCAAATATAAAAAAACGTTTGTAAATACAATTTTTCAGTCATCAGATTTCACTCCAAGTCGGTAAACCCGTACCATAAAATTACGCACGGCTGCAAGCGCACCAACGACCATAAAAATAAGTCGCATGATAGGATTTTCAAATCCAAATAGATAATCCAAACCCCATCCAATAAAAAAACCCACTAATATCGCAGCCAATGCTTCATAAATAAAACTAGAAGTAATCGCGAGAAGTTTATATAAAAACTTCTTATCTTTCATTATTTCGTTCCAAACAATCGGTCACCACAGTCACCAAGACCCGGTTCAATATACCCTTTATCATTTAACTTCTCATCAAGTGCTGCTAAATATATATCAACATCTGGATAAGTATCTTCTAAAGCCTTAACACCCTCAGGACAACCAACAATACCAACATATCGTATATCTTTAGCGCCGTGACGTTTTAAAGAATCAATCGCCGCTAAAACACTTCCACCAGTTGCAAGCATTGGATCGACTAACAAAACCGTCGCATCAGTAATTTCTTTAGGGAATTTTTCGTAATAACTATGCGGCAACAAGGTTTCTTCGTCACGATACAATCCAATATGTCCTACCTTAGCCGTTGGAATCATCATATGAATACCATCAACCATACCGAGACCAGCTCTCAATATCGGAACGATGACTACAGACTTAGACAGCACTTTAGCCGCAGTTTTCATTAATGGCGTCTCTACTTCAATCTCTTTAGTCGATAAATCGCGTGTAATCTCATAAGCCATCAAGCCACTAATCTCATTCACATTTTCACGAAAAGACTTAGCATCCGTATCTTTGTTTCTAATTTTAGCCATCTTATGATCAATTAGTGGATGGTTTAAAATAATCAACTTACCCATAAAACACCTCTTTATTTTTCAAGTTTATTTACACGACGAAGATGTCTTTCTTCATTAGAAAATTCCGTATTTAACCAAACATCAACAATCGCTTTAGCAATTTCATCACCAACAATGCGACCACCCATCGTTAATACATTGGAATCATTATGCAAACGTGTTGCTTTCGCTGAAAACAAATCATGGACCAATGCAGCACGAACACCTTTGACTTTATTTGCTTGAATACTCATGCCAATACCGGTACCGCATATCAAAATACCACGGTCAGCTTCACCTTTACGAACCGCTTCAGCAACTTGAACAGCAGCATCATTATAATCACAACTTTCCATCGAGTACGTTCCAAAATCATGGAAATCAACGTGTTTTTCTTCTAAAAAAGCAATAATTTTTTGCTTCAGTTCAAAGCCTCCGTGATCAGCACCCACTACAACTTTCATCTTCACCACTCCATCGGTAACTTTTTCATTTCAATTATATCAAAACATCTTGATAAAACAACCTTTTTCCTATATTTATAATAAAGGCTATATTTTACCGTTAAACTTAAGAAATAACAATGCTTCCTTGTCTAAGCGTTTTTGCGTTTTCCACATCATAAACAGTCGAGCTCATCTCTTTGAGATTTCCACCATCAACAACAAAATCCACTTGATTTATAAACTTTTTAACCGCATCAAATTTAAGGATGGCTGGTTCATTTGAATAATTTAAACTCGTCACTGCCATCGGACCAAAATGGTTTAATATTTGACGTGCAATAGGATCATTCGGAATACGCAATCCTACCGTATCAAGCCCTTTTGTAACAAAATCTGGCACAAGACTAGTTTTCTTCACTACCAATGTCAACGCGCCTGGCCAATATGCTTTTGCATACCTTTCAAACGCGGGATAATGCTTACTCAATCGCTTCGCGTCTTCTAAATTACCACAAAGCACCGCCAAGGGTTTATCGGCATCTCTTTTTTTAATCGCATAAATCTTTTCCACACTCTTTTCATCACTGAGCAAGCATCCAATACCATAGACTGTATCGGTTGGAAAAACGATCACTTTACCAGCTATTTTTTCATTTAATAATTTATCAACTGAAACAATCATCTTACACCTCTAATTGTAATTGTTTTTTGAGCACATCCGCAACGGGACGGTATGATTTTCGATGTATCTCACAAGCTCCTAGTTTTATCAGTGCCGCTTTATGTTCTTTCGTCGGATACCCTTTGTTCCGTTCAAACCCATACCCCGGATACTTACTCGCCATCAATCCCATATATTGGTCTCTTTCTACTTTAGCCAAAATACTCGCTGCGGCAATCGAAGCACTTTTTTGATCCCCTTTAATTATACTTTCTTTCGGTATGTCCAGTTTAGGAATAGGCATTGCATCAATCAATGCATAGTCTACACGGTGATTTAATTCTGTAATCGCCTTAAGAAGGCCTAGTTGTGTTGCTTTATAAATATTCATTTCATCAACCACCGCGTGGTCAATAAACACGACACGATAAGCAATTGCATGCGTTTTTATCTGTTCATACAAAAACGCACGACGTGTTTGAGACAATTTTTTCGAATCGTTTAACCCATCAATACGATACGCCGGATTTAAAATAACAGCAGCACATACTAAAGGCCCTGCCATCGGTCCCCTACCGACCTCATCGCAACCAGCAATATAACTGTATCCAGCTTTTAGCAGCGCTTGTTCATGTTTATACATAATCTTTTATGCGGTCAAGCGAGATCGGTCCGAATTGTTGGTTACGAAAATCGTGTAAAAAGATATCAATAACACGCTCATAATCTACAATACCACCCTTTTTCAAACAACCTCTACGCTTCCCAATCAGTTCAAAAATATCAACCATTTCCTGGCCTTCAACGCGGATATCATATCTTTTTTCAAACGCCGCTTTATAATGCTCAATAAGAAACTGAATACCATAAATAACAATATCATCAAGTGCTACGACACTATCTTTTAAAGAACCAACCAACACCAACTTTTTAGCAACTTCTTGGTCTTCAAACTTTGGCCATAAAATACCAGGTGTATCGAGTAACTCCATATCCTCATGAATTCGAATGACTTGTAGATGCTTCGTAATCCCTGCAACATCGCCTACTTTTGTCACCCTTTTACGTACCAATTGGTTAATTAAAGTACTTTTCCCAACATTTGGAATACCGATAATCATCGCACGAATAGGTCTTTGAAGTCGTCCGCGCTTAGACTCTTTATCGAAAACATCTTTTAATAATCGTTTAGATTCAGAAACGATTTTATCGACAGGCAGTTGTTCTAAGGAGTTTATCGGCATAGCGCTTAAGCCTTCTTTTTTAAAATGCTGAAGCCAAGTATTCGTAACTTCACGATCTGCTAAATCCGTTTTATTTAGCAGTAAAATTCTTGGTTTATTTTTCGTAATCTCCCGAATCATCGGATTTTGACTTGCATACGGTGCGCGCGCATCCAAAAGCTCAAAAATAATATCGATATACTTAATTTTTTCTCGAATCAGACGTTTGGTTTTCGCCATATGGCCTGGATACCATTGAATTGTTTTCATTACTCTACCCCTCCAAACTCACGAATCGGTGTGACTCGAAAAACGACTTTTCCATGCATTCGGTGATGGGGTATCAAGCCCACATCAAGGTTACGTGAATCACTTGATTGCGCACGGTTATCGCCAATAATATAGTAGTGATCATCAGGAACTGTCAACGACAATAAATCGCCATCGCAAGTCCCATAATAGCGATCTAAATAAGGTTCATCCAAAACAAATGTCTCCCCATCACGCGGGGTAATAACAAACCGGTTATTCTCACAAGTGATGGTATCCCCGGGTAACCCTATAAGTCGTTTTAAGTAGTACAAATCTGTATCAATTTTAGCAACGACAATATCATGGCGTTGATAACTAGAGTCATAGTGTCTTATTATCAATTGATCTCCTGGATAAATCGTTGGAACCATACTTTCACTATCTTCTAAAGCAACGCTTGTGAAGGAAAAAAAGAAGGTATTTATAATCGTAAAGAAAGCAAAAACACCCACTAAAAAGTTTGTAAAATCCATAATACTATAATGTATTAAAATAGACTTTCTCCCCGCTTCATCTTTACGTGGTGATTGAAAAACGGCGAGTAAAAACACACCCACTGTATAAACAAAAACACCCACTAGCACAACTTGAAATAAAAATGCGTTGTGTACAACATCAAAATCACTTTGATGCGGGAATAAGACCGGTAGAAAAACGATGAATGCAAAGCCAAAAAGCGCCTTGAAAAAACGGCGCTTTATTTTACGTTGATAATTTTTTGCAAGTTCAATATCTTTTAGCTTCTCAACATTTTCTTCTTCAAAGAAATCGTTAAGGTTTTGTTCTTCTTCCATGTTATCACCCAATGCGCTTTAACAACGCCTCAATATTTTCTTTGCTTACTAATACATCTCGTGCTTTAGAACCTAGATTTTCAGAAACAATACCAATCTCTTCCAACCCTTCAACAATGCTCTGTGCACGATTAAAACCAATACCAAAACGTTTACTAATTTTATTAATACTGGCTTCTTGTTCGGCTACTACAAACCGCGCTACATCATAAAAATACTCGTCGCGTTCTAAAGCTTTCGCAACATTTTTAACAAGCGTATCTTGATCAAATAAATAATCAGGTCCCATTTGTTCTCGAATAAAATTGGTCACTTTATCGATATCAGCATCCTGAATGAATGCCCCTTGTACACGTATTTTGCCTTGTCCATTCGTTGCAAAAAGCATATCGCCTCGACCTAATAACTTATCTGCCCCACTCGCATCAATAATCGTTTGTGAGTCGACATGACTCGAAACACTAAAGGCAATTCTTGTTGGGATATTTGACTTAATTGTTCCTTTGATAACGTCAGTAGATGGTCTTTGAGTAGCAATAATAAGATGAATACCACAAGCTCTAGCCTTTTGCGTTAACCTTTTTATAGCATCTTCAACATGTTGTGATGATACCATCATTAAATCCGCCAACTCATCAACGACAATTACAATATAAGGCATTTTTTCATCGTCATTATCAATACTGTTGTTATAGCTATCAATGTCACGAACACGTGTTTCAGAGAACGTGTTAAAACGTCTATCCATCTCTTCCACAACCCATCTCAAAGCAGCTGTCGCAGCTTTTGAATCCGTAATAACCGGCGTGATAAGATGCGGGATGTCATTATAGCTAGTTAACTCTACCATTTTAGGATCAATTAAAATCAGTTTTAACTCACTTGGTGGGTATTTTAATAATAAACTCATTAAGATGGTATTGATACAAACACTTTTACCACTACCTGTTTGCCCTGCAACAAGTCCATGCGGCATCGTTCGAATGGAACCATAAACAGGATTTCCATCAATATCTAACCCCAATCCAACTGTTAAAGCTTGGGCTGCTTTCTTAAATTTAGAATGTTCAATAATATCCGCGAAATGTACCGTTTGCTTTATCTCATTAGGCACTTCAATACCGACTGTTGATTTCCCCGGTATCGGAGCTTCAATTCGAATCTCAGTTGCAGCTAAAGCCATTTTTATATTATCTGAAATCCCTGTCACTTTTTTAACATTTACACCTTTATCTAAAACAATCTCATACCGCGTAACGGTTGGACCTTGTGTATGTTTAAGTACACTCGCACCAACATTAAACTCTTCAAACGTTTTATTTAATATATCGATTTGCTTCTGGATCGATTCTTTTAAATCAGGCATACTTTCTTGCGGCTTCGAAATTAACGTTTGTGGTGGTAGTTGATAATTTTTAGATGCGCTAGCATTCGATTTCACAAAAGTATCACTTGGTAAACTTTTCGTTGGTTCCTTAAGGTCTTCGTCTTGATCAGAAACAACGGCCTCAGGTTCAAAAGACTTCGTTTGTGGTTGTTGTGAAGATTCTTTAGCTGCAGGAGTTGCTTCTTGTGCTTGTTGATCAAGCGATGATGGCTGGTTTTCAATAGGTTTTTGTTGTGTATCAATAGGTGTCTTTACTGCTTCATGCGTCTCTTTTTCATGATGGTTTTCAGATGCGTTTTCAATAACTGTTGCTTTAACAATACGACCTGATTTACCTTCTTGAGCATCCAAAACTTCTTGTAAGTTTTTTCCTTTAACTAAGTCAAACTCGGGATACTCAGACCCATATCTAGCAATAACCTCGTCTTTTGAAAGCCTTGGGCGCGTACGAAAAGAGTCCAGTTTATCCAAATCACGTTTTTGATTTGTCATCACTGGAATCACAATTTCATCTTTAACGTTTTTTCCAAATATTGGACTGACAAAACGATTTTTCTCATACTTATGTTTTTCTTTTTCTTCGATGATTTCAAAAACCTGAAATGGCTTTTCATCACTCGTGCGATAAAGCGGTGGTACAATTTTCTTTTTGCGTTTAAAGAACATTCAAAACACATCCCTTATTTATACATTGTTATCGATAAAACGCTTTACTTGTTCAAAGGTTTTCCGGTACTTATCAACATAACGTGCAATAATACGGTCACCTTTGTAAATAATATAACTTGGTACGCCAAATATATTTAAGTCTTTAGCAATATTAGGAAGCACTTCACGATCAACGCGGTAAAAGTTCACACCTTCATAAATCGTTTCAAAATGGCCCCAAAACCTATCTGCATAATGGCAATCGGGACA
Source organism: Candidatus Izemoplasma sp. (assembly GCA_007116205.1). GTDB lineage: Bacteria > Bacillota_I > Bacilli_A > Izemoplasmatales > Izemoplasmataceae > SLQR01. Next base: position 6,787 of record SKIY01000078.1, read on the forward strand.
CCAATCACTAATAAACATGATCACTTTGTAGTGATTATCTTCTAACATCAGTTCATAATCTTTAAGGGTTTCTATATTAGTCATCATCTTCGCCTTCTTCTAAAGCTTTTAGCTCTTTATCAACCAAATCAAAGTCCACATCTTTATCAAAAAGTTTCTTCGAATATATTTTAATTGTCTCCTCACCCACAACCGCAATAATCATTAAGGATATTTTAGTTGAAACAAAGTCAACGCTCTTATTGATTACCAGTTTACGAAACCAATAAGCAGGATTCATTATATTAATAGCACCA
>SKIY01000031.1 GCA_007116205.1 Candidatus Izemoplasma sp.
AATCGAATGGCTTGTGTAAAAGCCATCGCTGTTTTTTTAAACTGAAGCTTCTTTGTGGTTTGACTGCCCTTAACATAAGGAGACGTATCATTAATAATTGCGCCATCTCTTAAGGCAACTGTACGCGTAGCGTACTCTGAGGCAAGCTGTTCATCATGCGTAACCATAATCACAAGTTTGTCTTTAGCAATTTCTTGAATTAAGTTCATAATTTGTTTGCTGGTTTCTTGATCAATTGCACCGGTAGGTTCATCGGCTAAAATAATTGCGGGGTCATTTGCTAAGGCTCTTGCGATAGCGACGCGTTGCATTTGACCACCAGATAATTGATTCGGTCGTTTATAGACATGGTCTTTTAAACCAACTTTATCTAAAACATCGAGTGCTCTTTGTCGCCTTTCATCTACACCGATCCCACTTAAAGTCATACCCACTTCCACATTCGCTAATACCGATATATGTGGAATCAAATTATAGTTTTGAAAAACAAATCCAATCGCATGGTTTCGGTAGCTATCCCAATCAGTTGCTTTAAAGTGTTTTGTGGATTTTCCATCAATCAGCACATCGCCTTCATCGTATCGGTCTAACCCACCAATAATGTTTAACATCGTGGTTTTACCAGAACCCGAAGGACCAATGATACAGACGAATTCTTTATCTTTAAAATCTAAACTGACGTTATCGAGTGCCGTTTGTTTAAAGGTACCTTGTTTATATTTTTTTGTAATGTTTTTAAGGCTTAACATCAAACCGCCTCCTTAATATGAAATCATTATAAAGAGCTTTGCTGTAGAATGCAATAAGGATGCACTGTATTGCATAAAAGCGATAAGTGATCACGACCAACTAGAACTTTAAAACAATAATTGTCGATAAACAATAAATAAATAACGAAAAACAGTATAAAAGTATTGACTATAAATAAATATTGTGTATAATTTAATTAAAGCCTAGATAAGTATCAAAGCTTAATAAAAAATAAGAGGTGTCATTTATGAACGAACCCTTCAATGAAAAAAGATTTAAAAATGTTTTAACCGTTAGCCGTATTTTAACCATCATTATTGTTAGTATAATAATATTTATGGGGGTACTTGCCTTAATTGGAACGATTTTCGGTATGTTTATTTCACCGACATGGATTGAGTTTGATTTGTCGCAACACGCCTTATTGTTTGATCGTGGACCTATCGCGTTTTCGATTGACTCATTAGAAGGTATACTTAGTTTAAAAACGATTTTAGTATTTGGTGGACTTGCACTTATAGTCGTGACTGGGTTTGGATTAATGTTTTTTAACAATCTTCGGTTATTGCTTCGTGAGGTCAAGGAAAAAAGACCGTTTTCTTCAACAAGTGTAAAACATGTAATGTATATGAGTTATACATTAATCCTTGCCGGAATCATCATACCAATTTTTGCCAGCGTCTTCTTTAGACAAATCATGTTAGCTGTTGAAAGTCCTGAGCTCAGTATTAACTATAGTCCCGATATAAACACGATATTTTTAGGGCTTTTACTATACTTACTTGGTAAAATATTTGCCTATGGAAACTACTTGCAAGCTGAAGTTGACGGGACGGTGTAAAAATGGGAATCATTGTACGTTTAGACCGTGTACTAGCAGATCGTAAAATGCAGTTAAGCGAACTAGCGAGCGCAGTAGATATTAGTATGGCTAATCTTTCAAACCTGAAAACAGGTAAGGTTAAAGCCATACGGTTTTCTACACTTGAGCGAATTTGTGAAGTGCTTGAATGCCAACCCGGAGAACTATTAGAATATTCAGAAACAGAAAAAGAAAATAATTAAGGATTATTTTCTTTTTTTTGTATTATCAATGATAAAAGTAAAGTCATTTTTGCTTTTCTTTTAACGTAGATAAGTGATAAAATAGTTTAGGATGTACAAAATGTATTAATTAAACACAAATCACATCGATTGAAGAGGAGAATACGTTATGGCCATTGTATTATGTAAAGAATGTACACGTGAAATATCATCAGAGGCTGTTTTTTGTCCGCATTGTGGGTATCCTTTAAAAAATAGTAATGCACAAGCGAACCCATCGCAAAGTGATGACTCTTTTTCAGCGTTTGATGATTTAGCATCAAACCCACCGAGGTAGCGCTAAGAATATTGCGGATTCTAAAGCGGTTACGGGGTTAGTATTAGCGATCATCGCGATATTTTTACCAGTTCCAGTTGTTGATATTGCGCTTTCAGCGCTCGCTATTATACTTGGTTCACAAGCAAGTAAAATGCCTTTGCTAACAAAAAAATGGACAGCTTCAGCGGCATATTTTATCGGTATTATTGGACTGATTATGAACATTATTTTTTGGATACAAGTCGCTTAAGTGAAATGCGATGCTTTTTCGTGTAATTTTTGTAGGTTAGTACACAAATAGTAAACAATAATCAAATTGGTATTGAAATGCAGTGCTTTTTTGTTATAATTTTTATGAAAACGTTTTAGTGAATTAGAATCTCTTTGGGGGAGCGCAGATTTATGAAGATTAGTAGCTTAAATAAGGCTTTGAAAATTAAAGACCTGAGCATGTATAAACAGCAGCGCAATCAATACTTTTCTGAAGCTGAAGCGCGATTAAAAGCGAGATACGGCGTTGATGTTTTAAATGATGTTATTTTGTCACAAGTGAGTCAGATTGTGCTTTTTGCGGATTTAAAAGACCTCAACAATATCGTTTTAGAAGTTATTCATGGGAATTTAGCAATGCTTGGTTTTGATGATAAGCCGCATATTGCACTTTCAGAAATACTCGATGCCTTCGACTTTAATAACGGCTATGCAAAAGTAGCGGGTGAAAAAAAGTATTATGAAGATGTTTATAATCAGCTTTTTAATTTTGAAGATGAGCCTAATGTAACTTTTCCGATTATCAATCGTAATGGAAAACAGTGGATTCGCTTCAATTTAGTGTTGGTTGAAGGAAAAAAAGACTTAGCCGCAGTTTTTATAACCGATGTAACGAACTTTTTAGTTGAAGAAGAGGCTTTATTTACTAAAACCCATCACGATTCTTTAACGGGTTTATTTAATAAGTATACCTTCGATTATCACTTTGGGTTACGACATAAAAACAAACATTTTCATGTTTTGTTTTTGGATTTAGATGACTTTAAAATATTGAATGATTATTGCGGTCATCAAAAAGGGAACGAGTACTTAATCGCTTTTACGAAAATATTAAAAGCGTATGAAACGGATTTTAATCGCTTTTACCGAATAGGAGGCGATGAGTTTGTCGGATTGTTTTTCCAACGTGAAGCAAATGTTAAAACCATGGTTAAAGAGATCATTGTTAAAACAAGAAACTTGGCAAAACATTTTGATAAAAAAACAACCGTTTCTATTGGGGTTGTAAAAGCGGAAGCGTGTGAAGGTATTATCGATAAAGCAGATCAATTGTTGTATCAAATTAAAGCGCAAGGAAAAGATATGTTTTTGTATAAAAAAGAATCTGAGATAAAAAATAAAACTGAATGATTTCAGTTTTATTTTTTTGTTTTATGAAACAACTTCGTTGAAATAAGTGCTGATAAATAGATGGTTGGCAAGTCACTACCAGGGTGGGGTCCACCACCGGTTAGGTATAAGTTTTTTATGTTGTTAAATCGATTGTGGGGTCTTGCATATAGCATTTGTGAACATGATAGTCATCATGCCAGTCTTTTGGGGAAATTATGTGTTCGACTTCGATATGTTTTAATAAATTTTTAATGGGTGTTTTTTTCGATGGAAGCGAACTGATCGCGCCACTGTTTACCGACGTGTTCATCGACTATGTTATCGAAATCATCTGCGGATACCGCAATAGTGTGCGAATAAAGCTTAGCTAGATGGGTACATTTTTCTTCGCCTAAAAAATTAATTCTTAAAGCAAAGGTTTGGCCGATTTTTATGGCGAGTAGCCCTTGTTTCTGTATTTTATTTAAATCAGGCAATCCTTTACCGAAAATGTTTTTAAATAGTTTTATAAAACGAATCCACTTGAACATATCAACACACCCTTTATATAGATTATAGCATTAAGTGTTTATATCAATGCTATTTTGCATGAAAAAGTGTAACTTAGAGGCGGTTATTTGTATCAAACGCAAATGACTTGCATTTAAATATGTTTTTGTGTATATTTTATATGTAAACGCGAAAGACTTGCGTTTAAAAAACATGTTAGGGGTTTATATATGAGAAAAATAATTATAATACTATTAATGGTTACAACACTATTTGTGGTGGCTGCTTGTGGTGGCGATAGAGAAAGTAATGACAGACCGGTTGTTATGACGACACTCTTTCCGCAATATGATTTCGCCAGACAAATTGCTGGAGAGTATATTGATTTGGAATTTATAATGCCTCCTGGGGTTTCACCACATAATTATGAGCCAGGACCAGGTCGAGTTATTCAAATGCTTGAGGCTGATTTGTTGCTTTATAGTGGTGATGTATTAGAGCCATGGGTACCGAGGTTAATTAATCCAAATCTAGGGTCTAGTCATTTAAGGGTTTTAGATTTAAGTAAAAATATTGAATTAATGCAGGAGAGCGATGATCATGCTCACGATCATGACGATGAAACGGATACGGTGATTGAGGTCTTTGAGGTATTAAACAGAAACGCAGATGAAAAAGTAGAAGCGTATGTTCATGGTGATCACTGGGATGGGAGTTTACCAGCTATTGAAGTGGGTGAGACTTTGTCACTTGGTGCCCATATTGTATCGAATGGTGGACGTGTCCGTGAACTTGATTCGGATGGTGTACATAACGGGTTAACGGTAGAAATTTATGGTGAAGATGCAGGTGTTGTTGAACTTGCGCAATATGGTGATCATGTCCATATCAAAGGTGTTTCAGAAGGGATTGCACAAGTTGTATTTAACTGGACACACGACGGTGAAGTTCGCTACAGCACACCCCCAATAAATGTTGTTGTTGGAGATCATGATGCCGATGAAGACGACCACGATCACGATGATGAAGCGGATGTGGTTATTGAAACATTTGAGATCTTAAACCGTCGTCATGATGGTGCGCGTACAGCCTATATTCACGGTAGCCATTGGCATGGTAGTTTGCCAGCCGTTCAAGTGGGTGAGACTTTGTCACTTGGTGCCCATATTGTATCGGGTGGTGGACGCGTCCGTGAACTTGATTCAGATGGTGTACATAATGGGGTAACGGTAGAAATTTATGGTGAAGATGCTGGTGTTGTTGAACTTGCGCAATATGGTGATCATGTCCATATCAAAGGTGTTTCAGAAGGGATTGCACAAGTCGTGTTTAGTTGGACACATGATGGTGAAGTTCGCTACACGACACCACCAATAAATGTTGTTGTTGGAGATCATGACGACCACGATCATGGATTAATTGATCCACATTTTTGGAACGATCCAATCAATGCACAAATAATGGTTTTAGATATTTTAGAGGCCTTAGTTGAACTATTGCCAGAACATGAAGACGCCTTACGCGCCAACGCAAATGCATATTTACTTGAGCTTGAAGCATTGCATGAAGATTATTTATCGATGCGTGCAAATGTCACCTTAACGACAGTTATGCACGGTGGACATAATGCGTTTGGGTATTTAATGCGCCGTTATAATATTGAATACATTACGCCATACCGCGGATTTTCTATTGATGCTGAGCCAACACCGGGTGCAATTAGTGACATGATTGACACGATGCGTCAATATAATATTGAACACTTATTTAGTGAATATCTTGTCTCTGAAAGTGTTGCAAATACTTTAGCAGCTGAAACAGGTGCAACCATATTATATTTATATGCAGCAGCCAATGCACCGGCTGATCAGTTTGAAGCAGGCATTACGTATCTTGATATGATGCGTCATAATCTTGAACAGTACAAAATAGGACTAAAATATTATGGATCGTAATGTTGTTATAAATTTAGATAGTGTGACCGTAAAGTACCAACGCTTTGAAGCGATTAAAAATGTTTCTTTCGATATTAAAAAAGGAGATTTTGTCGCACTAATTGGTGCAAACGGAAGTGGAAAAACGACATTAGTAAAAGCCCTTCTCGGGCTTTTACGCGTTTCCTCAGGAACGATTTGGAAAAACGGAGAATTACGTATTGGGTATTTACCACAAAACACCGCGTTACAGGATCGTTTTTTCCCTGCAACAGTCGAAGAAGTCGTATCGATGGGGTTGTTAGCAAAGCGTCGTTTTCCTAAGTTTTTAACCCGTGCAGACCGTAAAAAAATTCGTGTTATTTTAGATACTTTACGCATTCCGCATTTACTTAAAAAAAGAATTGGGGAGTTATCAGGCGGACAGCAGCAAAGAGTCTTACTTGCTAGAGCAATGGTTTCAGACCCTGATATATTGATTTTAGATGAACCGACAAGTGCGCTCGATCAATCGATGCGTAAACACTTTTATGATGTTATAAAAGGATTGAATCAATCACTAGCTATTACAATTGTTTTAGTTACCCACGATATCGTTTCTGCAGGCGATTATGTTAATCGTGTCATATACATTGATCAAGTTGTTAAATTTAACGGGACTTTTGATGCTTTTTGTGAACATCCTGAATTATCACCATTTGTCCACACACACCCACTAAAACACGAAAGAAGGCTAAAACATGAGTTTTCTTGAACCGTGGATAGAGGTTGTTGAGGCGATATTTCGCTATGCGTTTTTAATGCGTGCAGTAATAGTCGGACTGATGGTCGCAATTAGTTCTGCGTTAATAGGATCGTTTTTAGTACTCAAAAAGTTTTCAATGATTGGACATGGGTTATCTCATGTCGCTTTTGCGGGCATAGCGATCGGGTTATGGCTTGATCAAACGCCACTTTCGCCTCATCAAAACGCGACAATCGGCCATA
>SKIY01000125.1 GCA_007116205.1 Candidatus Izemoplasma sp.
ATGACTTTCGGCAACAAGCATAAAACATTAGAAACGATAAAAAATACTGTAGCTACTTTAATTAAAGATCATAAAAAACCTTTAATGATTGGTGGAGAGCACCTCGTAACACTACCTGCGTTTGAGGCCCTACATAAAAAATACCCTGATCTTTACTTAATTCAGTTTGATGCCCACACAGATCTTCGCGATGACTATATGGGTGAGGCGCTATCACACGCTACTGTCGTTCGTAGAATTCATGATCTTGTTGGCGATAACCGAATCTATCAGTTTGGTATTCGTTCTGGAACAAAACAAGAATTTGAATTTGCAAAAAAGCACACTGCATTAGAACGATTCACCGTAGATTCTGTTAAAGCTATTGTCGATACACTTAAAGACAAGCCTGTATACATAACCATTGATTTAGATATTTTAGATCCATCCATTTTCCCTGGCACAGGCACACCTGAAGCTGGTGGTATTGACTTTAAAACCCTACTCGACGCTTTACATAACTTATCCCCTTTAAATATCGTTGGTGCAGATGTTGTTGAACTTTCTCCTGATTATGATCAAAGCGGAGTCTCAACAGCTGTTGCTTCTAAAATATTAAGAGAACTATTACTTATCATGTAAAAAACTTCACAAAAATGAGAAGTTTTTTTATGCATTTATTTATCAATTATTACCAGTAACTATAATAAAGCACGCTTTGTAACAAAATCAGTAAGGTTCGTTATCACTTTGTTAAACTTTTGATTATGTTTGCGGCCCTTTTCACTTACGATACCTGCGCATTCATAACGTTGTAACCCTTGCGTTAGTTTAACCATGGTTCGCATTGCACGGTTACCACCTAAGCAATGAAAGGGTAATCCTTGCATGACATAAAAACCAACAGGCTTACCTTCAATATTTGGTAGTTGGTGCAAATATTTTTTCATTACATGTGTTAGCTGAAAAGCCCATACTGGCGCACCAAATACAAGTACATCATAAGCAGTAATATCCGGAGCATGTGAAAATGTCACCTCTGGACTTTGAAATGGTTTTGGTTCTTTAACAGTAATTTGATCAATCACAACATCAAACTGTTCATCAAGATTACTTTTTAGTTGCTCTGCCAAAGCTAATGTTTTTCCTGTGCCTGAGTATATGATAATACCAACTGTCAATTTCTGCATACTATGCTTCATCTGCACTTTCTTGAAGCCCTATCTTATTGCCAGAAGGATCTAAAATTAAAGCGTAATAACCATAGGTATCAGATATTAAAGTCTTATCTTTTAAAACAACAGCACTTTCAAACTGTTCGCTTATCGCTTCAATCACTTGATCGATAGATTGCACTTCTATATACATTTGAGGCCCTTTAGTAGAAGGCTTTATCATCGTATCAAACCCACCAGATAGATGTGTCCCAGGTGTTTCAAACATAAAATACTTATGATCTGTAACAAAGCTTTCTTCAATTTTCCATTTAAAAATTTTCTCATAAAACCGTAACGTTTCTTGATTGGTACAAGCAAGTTCTAAATAAACAATATCTCCGTGCATATAAACCTCCTATATTAATATATTAAACCTCTATTTAATGCGATTTCCCGTTATTTATCTTTAGTTTTTCATTTTCTAATGTTTCAGCAATTGTTTTTAAAAAGACATCGACAATTTTAGGATCGAACTGCGTCCCTGCATATTTTTTTAACTCGTTTAAAGCATATTCTCTCGATAATGCTTTACGATAAGGACGATTTGATGTCATGGCTTCGTAAGCATCGGCTACTGCAATGATGCGTGAATTTAATGGAATACTATCCCCTTTTAATCCTTCTGGATAGCCTTTTCCATCATAATGTTCGTGGTGATACAGCGCATCAATAGCTAAGTCAGAATACTCATCTGCCGCGCGAAGAATTTGATAGCCATTTTCGGTATGGCTTTTAATGATGTCGTATTCCTCGTGTGTCAGTGCAGCTGGTTTTTCTAAAATTGAGTCTGGAATAGATATTTTACCGATATCATGAAACAACCCAGCCATCTCAAGCTCTGCGATTTCATCGGATCTTAACTGTAAGGCTTCACCAATTTTTCGGCAAATTTGACTGACACGTTCAGAGTGTACTTTTTCTTCGGTATACTTATCTGTCAAAGTTTTTAAAATTGCTCTTATTGTATTGTTTCTCGCACTAATACCTTCGCTTAATTTCCGTTTATACATCGTATCTTCTGCAGCCTTCATAATTTCACTAATGGCCTCATTATGGCTTTTCTTTAAGGCGTGACCAATTGCTAATGAAAGCGTGACATTTTCAACTTCTGTTTTTTGAATGTCATTGAGTATTGCGTCTTTCAAATCGTCTAAATACGCCTCATTTGTTAAAGGGACAACAATCGCAAACTCATCGCCACCAATACGGGCAATAACATCGGTCTCGCTAGCGTTTGTTTTAAGAACTTTAGAAACCTTTTTAAGCGCCACATCTCCAATATTATGTCCATAAGCATCGTTGAGTATTTTAAGTCCATTTAAATCAATCATCATAATGCCTAGTGGATACTGTTGTTCTGAGTCATATTTAGCAATAGCTTGTGCGAAATATCTTCGGTTGTGTAGTTCTGTAAGGTGATCGTAATAGCTTAAAAACTCAATCTCTTTTTGTTTTAGTTTGGCTTCTGTAATATCTCTGGTAATACCAACAGCTCCTATAATAGCATCTTGCTCATCGAAAATCGGAGATATTGTAGCTTCAAAATAGAGCGTATTATCTTTTGTTTTGTAGTCCCACTGATAAGTTGTCGTTGTTCCATTCAAAGCATGACTATAAGCTATATCTCGCTGTTTCCCGCTTTTACCAAATACTTCTAAAACGGTTTTGTTTAAAAAATCTTCAGCGGTGTGATTAATCTTTTTAAGCCCTCTTCCATAAACAGAAATAAACCGCTTATCTTTATCAATTTCAAAAATAATATCTGCGGTAGATTCAACAACACGACTTAAGCGCTGTTTCTCAATACTAAGATTTTGTGATAACCTAACTTTTTCACTCACATCTCTAAAAACCAGCACAACACCATTAAGGTTTCCGTTTTGATCTTCGATTGGTGTAGCACTATCTTCAATGTAGACGTGTTTATTGTTTTTAGTTATAAGAATAGTGTGGTTCTCAAGTTCTACACGTTTATTGGTTTCTAAAACGCGCTTAACAGGACTTTTAAACGGCTCTTTGGTAAGTTCATTAATAATTACAAAAACCGATTCAAAAGGCGTTCCGATAGCATCTTCAGCTTTCCACTCTGTTATTGCCTCGCTCATTTTGTTGAAACCGGTTATGATACCTTTATTATCCGTAGAAATAACTGCATCACCAATAGACATTAATGTTGCTTCGGCGTTCATTTTTTCAGTATGTAACGCTTCTGCTTGCGCTTTTAACTGTTCTTCTAATTCTAATTGCGCATTAATAACTTCTGTATAAACAATTATGCCGCCTATAGTACCATCTTCTTTATACCATGGCCGTGTTTCCCATCTCGTCCAATCAGTGTGTCCATCTGTTCTTAAAAATGGATCTCTATCATTTGAGAAAACTTTGCCTTTTAATGTTTCCTGATGCACTTTTTTCCATTTATCAGGTATATCAGGGAAAACTTCATAATGGTTTTTGCCAATAATATCTTTTTCTTCAACGTTAAACTGCTTTAAATACTGTTCACTAACAAACAAATAGTTCATCGACGTATCATGTACAGCTACAGCTGCATTATTATGTTCAATTATATACTGCATGAGGCGCTCTGAGCTTTTTATTCTACCTTCGATGGTTTTTTGGTCATTTATATCCATTTGAAAACCAGAGATTGTAAGTGGTTGATTCTGTGAGTCTCGTTTAACAACATTTCCGATTTGTTTGACCCAAACGTAGTCACCATCATAATTTTTTAACCTGATTTCAAGGTTATATAAGACATCACGATTGCTTTTTACTGTGTCAAAAGCACGCTCAAATTTCCGCCAATCCTCTTTGTGAACAAGTATTCGATAACTATCTAAATCAAGCTTATCAAAGGTTCCCTTATGATAGCCTAGCATTTTTGACCAATACGGTGACACTTGTAGGCTATCTGTTTTGATATCATATTCCCATATCGCTGTGTTTGTAACGTTGACTAATGACTCGAGTCGTGCTTGATTATCTTTAGCCATAACTTGTACTTTTTTTACATGAAAATATGCAATAACCATGGTTATTAATGCGACACCAAGTAACCCGATTAAGTAGTAAACAAAAACATGGGTCGTTAAGATCGTGCCTTGCTTAAAAACATCAAGTAACGAATTTTCAATAGTAGCTGACATAAAGTTTCCACTTATATAGCGCATAATAGCCCTCCCAATATGCAGTGCTTATAATCATTATACTAAAAAAATGACTAAGATGAAATTAAGTATTTTTAATTGACAAAATTAAAAACTGCCTTTATTATAAATATAGACGTCTATATATATTTATGTTAATCAATATTAGGAGGGACTTATGGAAGCTATAAAAGCTTATGAAAAAGCCTTAAAAGTTTTAGCTGATCGTACACGTATTACTATTTTACATAGAATTAAACAAGGTGAGATGTGTGGCTGTGATTTGATTAAGAATCTTGATATATCTCAACCGACACTATCACACCATTTGAAAGTGTTAAGCGAAAATGGATTCATTCTTGGTAGAAAAGATAAAACAAAAACACTCTATATGATTAACGAAGCTCGAATCGATACCTTGTTTAATCAATTTAAAAAACTATTAGAAAGCACTATTAACTGCTAGGAGGATTTATTATGACTTTTTTTGATAAATATTTATCAGTGTTTGTTCTTATTGGTATGGTGATTGGTGTTTTAATAGGCCAGTATTTAGAAGTGATACCAAACTTGTTAAATAGACTCACCTTTGCGGAAATTTCACTACCGATTGGTGTTTTAATATGGTTGATGATTTATCCAAGTATGCTTAAAGTCGATTTCACATCGATTGTCAATGTTGGTAAAAGTCCTAAGGGTCTTTATTTGACATGGGTTGTTAATTGGTTAATTAAGCCGTTTACCATGTTTCTAATTGCAGGATTATTCTTTTTATTTATTTACCGAAACATTATGGATAGTGGAACCGCTGCGCAATATTTGGCAGGGGCGGTTATATTAGGTGCTGCCCCTTGTACTGCGATGGTATTTGTATGGTCACACTTGACACGTGGTAATCCTGCGTACACGCTTGTTCAAGTTGCGACGAACAATTTAATTTTGTTGGTGCTGTTTGTTCCAATTGTTGGTTTTTTACTTTATTTAATACCAGGTATTAGCGATGTATTACCTTCAATTCCGTGGGCAACACTGTTTTTATCTGTTGGGTTGTTTGTGGTTGTCCCTTTAACAGCAGCTTCTTTAACACGCGCGATTGTGATCCGCAAAAAAGGTCTCGTATATTTAAATCAACATGTTATCCCAAAGTTTTCAAAAGTAACTATTACTGGGTTGTTATTAACACTAGTTCTGATTTTTAGTTTGCAAAGTGATTTAATTATCAATAACCCTCTACACATCGTATTAATCGGTATCCCGCTTATTATTCAAACCTTTTTCATCTTTGGTATTGGCTACTTTGCAGCTAAAAAAATGCGTCTTACGCATGATGTTGCTTCTCCCGCAGCAATGATCGGTGCATCAAACTTTTTTGAGCTTGCTGTTGCTGTTGCCATTGCTATTTCGCCTGTCGTAGCATTAGCTGCTGTGGTCGGATTGCTTGTTGAAGTGCCAATCATGCTATTATTGGTGCGCATTTCAAACAAAACTCGCAAATACTTTGTTCAGGCTGCTGTTAACTAATCTTATTTGCTTTCTTATTCATTTTATTGTCATTCATTATGAAAAGTGTTTATAATAGATGCAAGAGGTGATATACATGAATAAATTTTTAACAGGTGCACTTGTTTCGAATGCAGCGACTATGGGCTATAATTGGATTTACAATATGCCTTATCTTGAACGACTAGCGAAAACCGAAACACTGACATTCCAAAAAGCTGACCCAGCTAAATATAAGCGCGCAAGAAAGGCTGTATTGGCTTATCCGAATGCTGAAGTTGGTGATGTTTCATTACAAGGTGAAATTGCAAAGTGGTTATATGATTTTATGAAAGATAGTCCTAAAGCTACAAAAGAGGATTATGCAGACCTTATATACAATCACATTCAACCCGGTGGGGACTACTCAGGATGGGTTGAATCCTATGGAAAAGCGCTTGTTTACAATCGTTTATCAGATGATCTTAAAACGGACCATTCAGAGCTTAAAATCGAAGATGATCAACTCGTCGGTTTCATTCCATATTTGGTCTTTAAAGAACTCGGTTTTACGGTTGAAAGAAGTTATGAGTTTGCACAAATTTTTACAAGTAATGACGACTATTTAGCATTCTATAAAGTATTTGACTGCGTTTTTGATAACTTGATGACAATGTCTATGAAAGAGGCATTACAAAAAGCGATTCCACTCGCACCGCAACAGTTTGGCTTTAAGTTAACTATGGCTGTGCAAATGGAAGATACAACATCTTTTGTTCAACAACTATCAAATACTTCATGTGCAATTCAATACGCCTTACCGTTAATCTTTAATATTTTAGCAAATACTGATAGTTTTGAAGAAGCGGTTAGCTTAAACACGAAGCTCGGGGGCGCAAGTGCCGATCGAGGGATGTTAATTGGTGCAATTTACGCACAAGTTTCTAAAATTCCAGAAGACTGGATTTCAAAAACTAACCTTAAATAACCG
>SKIY01000137.1 GCA_007116205.1 Candidatus Izemoplasma sp.
ACTAGAACAGACTATTTATCCCGTCAAATACAACAGTCGCGCCCTATTTTGGTATTTTCAGGCTTTATAATTGGTGCGATGGTGTTATCGTTTTACTTTGTGATTCGTTCATCAATGATCCACCGTATTTATGAAATTGGTGTATTTAGATCCCTCGGAACAAAAAAACGCCACATATTAAAACGCTTTGCTTATGAAAGTGCTATTATTACGACATTTAGTTCTTTAATCGGATTTATCCTAATGAACTATATACTTATTAGTACACAATCAGCCCTCGGCGATAACTTTAGAATCGTATACATCTCAGTACAAAGTATATTGGTCGGTATTGTCTTAATTTACGCGATTAATGTATTATCAGGATTACTGCCAGTATGGGTTTTACTCCGAAAAACTCCTGCGAAGATCAACACACAATACGATGTATAATTTAAAAGCGACTCAATCTTCTGAGTCGCTTTTTACTTGAGCCATACGCGTTAAGTACGCATCCATATTGTATTTTCGTTTTAACCCTTTCGCATTCATATATCGCAATTTTCCAAACACTTCACGACTTTGAAAAGCACGGTCGTGCCTTCCAAACAACCAAGCGACACTCGCGTAACTAACCGGGTCACGCCCGTCGATAAAATAGCGGTTATTCAATGTCAAAATGGTTTCATAAGCTGTTTTATAATCAAGACTCCACTCAATAATCTTTTTACCCCAATACATGCGCATCGTATTATGCATAAACCCGGTATGAACCATTTCAATCATTGCGGCATTAAAGTAAGGGTCGTGGGTGTTTGCATGAATATAATCATCGATGCTGTAAATGTGCGTGCGTTCATCACTTAAATGACCATCCATCGTTTTATAAGCCCAAGGATAAGTCATCGTATCAAACTGATCAAACCCATCGCAATACGTTACAAAATTATAAGCAAGTTCTCTTCTAACAAGCAGCTGTTCAATAAACGCCTCCACAGCTTCAGGAAATTGATCGGTATAAGCAGAAACTTTTTGATAGATATCAACGGCTGATATTTGTCCAAAATGTAAATACGGGCTCAATTTACTCGTAATATCTTCACCAGGATCACTGCTTTTACCATAGTTAGATAGCTGATTCTCGCAGTACCAATCAAGCTGTTTATAGGCATTCAACTCTCCCCCTTCAAAATACCGAGATTTTTTTACGCGCATATCGGCATCAATCGTTTGCATTAATGTCTCAATAGATAACGCTTCACGTGCTTTAAACGTCCCATTGTTCACCGGTTTAATTTCAGCTTCCGCTAAATAGGTATCAACCAATTGATGGAGTTTTTTTCGAATCGTCCGCGCTGCATATTCACATTTTTGACTGACTTTATCAACCGGCACAATTACATCACTAAAGACTTGTAAAACTGCGCATCCCAAAGCATCAGCCTTAGTTGCAATTGTTTTTTTAATCTGTACGAGTGCAGGCATATAAGCATCATCCATCACCAACAAACTCGCGTTTTTAAGATGCGCGTGCACTTGCGTCTCAAACGCGCCTACAGCTAAAACAAAATCTATATTTAAAGCGGGGCACTGTTTACGAACGGCTTCGATGCCTTCTAACATAAACGCGTAGTGTCTTGCATAGGCGTCTTTAAAATCTGGCGTTAAAACAAACAACAGCTTTAACGGTAATCCATGGTCATTGGCATACGTAATTGCAGTCTCTAACGCAAAATTATTCTGGATGCGCTGAGTGTGTTGCATCCAATAAAGCACATAAGCTTTCTGTCTTACTTGATGAGACGTTAACACACGAATCCGATTTTTATGCATCGTAAATCATCCTTTCATGTATAATGAAACTAAGGGGGGAAATTATGATATCACATATTTTTATAAAAAACTATCGCGCTTTTAAAAAGAACACCATTGTACTCGGAAATCACACATTACTGATTGGGACCCACAATAGTGGTAAAACGAGCGTCTTATCAGCACTAGATGTGTTCTTTAACCATACGCTAGAACGCGCCCATGTTCGAAACAAAAAACATGATGTTGTGATAGAAATAAACATCGATAACATCCGGTATCGTAAAGTGTTCTCACCACCGAATTACACCTTTAATGCCCATAAAGCGATTGGGGATTTCACAAAAATAAAACACCTCACCTATTTATTTTTTCCAGAAAAACCAAATCCATATGAACACTTTATCAATCAATGTGCACAGTTGACACTGCCCATCAAAACCCACCAAGTACAAATTAACAGTCCATTGTTTTTTGAAAACAAACACCATTACTATGAAAAAACATTGTCTTATATAAATTATCGCTTAAAAACACCGCTAAAAAAAGCAACACAGAAACAACAACAGGTGGATTTAATCGATCAATTACCGCTGAATCATACGATTATCGGTGTTGATCGCTTAACCAATACGTTCCCGCACAAAGCGTTTCAATCAGTTATTGAAAAAACTTATCAAACCGTTATGATTAGTAACCAAAAACAAGTGATAAACACATTTGATCATCATATTGAACCACTATATAAATCACATATTAAAGAAGAAATCGATACCATTACTGAAACCGTAAGTAAAAATTACCGGAAAACGTTTATTCTTGTTGAAGGAAAGTATGACGTCCCGTGGTTTGAAAAAGCCTTGAACTTACTCGGTAAAACAACCCAATATCGCGTTTTACCGTGTGGCGGACACGGAAATATCCAATTTGTTCACAACCAGTTACAAAAGGCAGATTTCAAAACCATCATTATAACCGATGGTGACTTACCCAATCAAGGGTATGTATTAAAGCGTGATGTCATAGAGATGTATGCAGAGCTCGACATTTTAACCCATCGCTTTAACGCAAACTTTAAAACCATCCCTGACACAAAAAAAGCCTTCTTCAAAGCAATCCCACACCGTGATGATATTGTTAAAGAAGTCCTCTCAAGTTGGGCGCGCAATCATCTGCATATCGATAATCCATTTGTTCAAGAACTTAAAGATATTTTAAGTAAACAAAGCTAACACAAGAATTCATTTTCAAATGCAGTAAAATTTAGTATAATGTTATTATACCACTGACGGAGGTGCTACGATGAAGTTTTATATCAAACCCAAACACTTCGCTCAATATCGCAGCTTTAAAATACGCGATGAGTCACAAGGTGAACTGTTTAAAATTAAAGGAAAATTCTTTCTCGGCATGCGGACATTGACGATGAAAGATATGAGTAATCAACAACTATATACCATTCAACGCCAGTTTAATTTAAAGTTCTATCGTATTTATTCAGTCATGGATGCCAACGGAGATGAAGTGGCGAAAGTCCATCGATCTTACGGATTGTTTAAACCTAAGTATACAATATTAATGAAGGACCGTAAAATGCATTTTGAGGGATCGATCTACCAACATGCTTTCTCTTTACACGATGAAGCAGAAAAACTAGCAGTGATTGAAAAACGCGTTTTTTCATTCGGAGATGCCTATGAAATCGATGTAATAACAGAAAAAGATCCGCTTTTACATCTATTCTTAGTGGTCGTCATCGATCAAATGAATCATGAACGTAAAAAATTTAGAAGCTAAGTCCTGCATTTTATGTGGGGCTTCTGTTCGTTGGCTAGAAGACACCATAAGGGTAGCGAATAAACCAATTCGTTATGCAGTCTGTTTACAATGTGAACTCATTCAAAAAACACAAACCACCCCATCATTAAAAGAAGAAAAAACGCAGTACGATTACCATGATAACAGTTTTGAAAACAGCGGATATGTCGACTATTTAAATCGGTTTGCCACAGAAGCGGTAGACCCTTTTATTAAGGCTGGAAAAGGATTAGAGTTTGGTTCAGGACCAGGACCGGTGTTGTTTGCACTGTTAAAAAAACGCGGCTTTGACATGCGCCATTATGATCCGTTTTATCACCCTGAGCAGTCAGTCTTTAAAACGACTTACGATTTAATAACATCGACGGAAGTGTTTGAACATTTCCAAAACCCTTTAAAAGAAATCAAACGCTTAATCTCGTTATTAAAACCCGGTGGTATTCTTGCGGTGATGACTTGTTTTCACCCCAAAAATGATGCAGTATTTTTAAAATGGTGGTACCGACGTGATATCACACATCTTGTGTTTTACACCGAAAACACCTTCAAGTATTTAACAACCCTTTACCCAATAACAATAGTTTACAGCAATCATAAGAACATTATTGTTTTCAAAAAGGAAGTGTAGTATGAAAGTATATGTAAGCGATACACAATATCAAACACACATAAAGAACCGATTTAAAGATCGCATTGAACTCGTCGACAACAAAGCTATCGCAGATACGTTAATTACTGGCAGTTACCAAACAAAAGACTATTCTTTAAAAAATAAAACCATCATCATTCCTTACACAGGACATGATAATATTGATATATCGCTACTTTATAAGAAAAAAATGCACCTCTTTAACACCACCGTCCACTCACGCTATGTCGCAGAAAAAGCGGTACAACTTATGCAAGCGTTACTCGGCAATACCATTCACTACCATAAAAACATGCAACAAGGGGACTGGAGTAATCGCAATAATAAAGACCGTGTTTCATGGGTGAGTACATTTGATAAACGGATCGGTATCTTTGGTTATGGACGGATTGGACAATGGATTCAAAAGTTGCTTGAGCCTTACACAAACCATTTTTATACGCTTGACCGCGGTAAAAACTACCCCAATATAAACACAGTACCAACCCTCGAAGCACTTCTTAAAACCGTCGATATCGTATTTGTGGCTACGCCGCATACCGCATCGACTGAGCATGCTTTTAACGATGCCCTATTGAAACAGTTTAAAAACGGGTATATTGTGAATGTGGCCAGAGGAAAGATTATCGACCAACACGCGTTATACCAAAGACTTACCGACAACACATTAAAAGGATTTGCCAGTGATGTTTGGTATAATTATCCCAAACAAGATCGTTTAACCTTTCCTGCAGAGGTTCCTTTACATACCTTAAGTAATGTTGTTATGAGTCCACATTGCGCAGCCTTAACCGATCACGCTAAAACAGAAATGATGGACAAAGTCATGGAACATCTAAACAATATATTACAAAAAGATTTTAGTGAAGCATTGGATTTAAAACGTCTTAACTAAGGATATATTATGAAACGCATTTACGATGAACGCAATCTTATATTTTCACGGGCACGCCTAAAAAAAGGCACGAAAGCATACATCGCCTATTATAATAAACACCCACGGCTAAAAAGCGCTGATGACGACATTCGCGGCATGAACATCAACGAAAAACTTAGACAGTCAGAGACGTTTAAATCGCTGTTTTTTCCTATACATGGAAGCACAAAAACTTTATTTAAAGCATTGCACGATGCAGTCGACCAAGCACCCCTAGGGAAACGTGTGGATGTCCCTGCCCATTTTAAGAAAAATATTAAAGCTATAACCAAACACTACGGCGCAAAAGATGTTGGGGTGGTTAAGTTGCATGATAGCCATTATTACAGTCATTTTGGTGGAACCAATACACTTTTAAACCTAGACAATTATGGTCAAGCAATTACCTCTTCTTACACCCATGCCATTGTTTATTTAATCCCGATGGACCTTGAACACATGAACCGTGCCCCAAACTATGAAGAACAACTCGAAACTGAAAACGCCTACTTAAATATCGCTTATATCGGAAGTCGTTTAGCACTTTATTTAAAAAGTTTAGGCTATAAATCCACCTTACAAAGCGAAACATATTATTTAACCCCACTCGTCCCACTCGCACTAGACGCCGGACTTGGTGAAATAGGGATGACGAATCATATTGTTCATCCTAAATATGGCAATCGTATCCGTTTAGGCGCGGTTCTTACGAACCTTGCCTTACCGGCAGATCAGCCCATTGATTTTGGCTTAGAAGCATTTTGTAAACGCTGCGCCCTTTGTGTGATGAACTGTCCTTCGCGTTCGATTACGCCGTATCCCCGCATCGTAAACGGTAGAAGGTTTTATAAGTTTGATGATGTAAGCTGCTTTAAACTATGGAAAAACACCGGGACAGATTGTGGGACATGCATTCAAAGTTGTCCCTTTACACAAGGCATTGATCCTGAGACCATTAAAAACATGCAAAAAGATCCACGGATTATTGATGATGTTATAAAAGACTACTTAGCGAAAAACGGTCGTAGAAAATACCGCAAAACCCCATTGGACATTGTAGCACTGGAGGATGAAACATGAAACTAGAAATCGATATTCATGATTTAACAGAATTTGAAGCCATTAAAACGTTAGAAAAATTTATCGCCAACGCCCCGAAGAATTGTAGTGAAATTGTAGTTATCCATGGGTATCGTTCAGGGAATGTTTTAAAAAACATGGTTTCTAATCATCATAAATTAAGAAGTCGTAGAATTAAACGGCGTCGCTATAGTATGAATCAAGGCGAAACAATTTTAGAGCTATATGTTTGAAAGTCCTGAATCTAAGCGTATCCTCTTTATTGGTGTTGGGGTATTGGCTGTATTGTTTATACTAGCGCAGGTATTACCATCATTCGCACCCATTATTTTTATTATCGGCCTATTTTTATTCGCAGCATTCATTATCACGTTACAGATTTATTATATTACCCGCCTTTTCAAACAAGACAAAA
>SKIY01000001.1 GCA_007116205.1 Candidatus Izemoplasma sp.
TAATAGTTACCGAAACATCCGAAACACTATTAACGATGGCATCATCTTGACAGAATCAGCGACACCCTTACTAGATGTAACTGATTATATTCCAGCAGAAACCACCCTTTTAAGCGCAATCGTTACGGCCGTACTTTACGGACTGCTAGATGGCATCAACCCGTGTGCAATTGCGATGCTTTTGATGTTCATTTCTATGGTAAAATTCACTGACAATAAACGTGCCTTAATTACGGTGAGTATCTCCTATATAGGTGCTGTTTTTGTAACATACTTTGCGATTATGGTTGGTGTGTTAAGTGTCTTAAGCCGATTTATGCAAACGTTTATCCACTTAAGCTACGCATTATATATTGGTTTTGCACTTTTGTTCTTCTTCTTATTTATCATCACGTTTTATGATTACTTAGTATCACGTAATGAGCACTACGAAAAAATAAAAAATCAATTGCCCAAGTTTATTCAAAACTTTAACAAACGGATTATGACGCGTTTAACAAAAACCATCAATGACGAAGAAGGCGGTATTAAACAGGCTTTATTGATCGTTTTAATCCCTTTTCTAATCGGTGTTATCGTTGGTTTTACTGAAGCCGCGTGTACTGGCCAAATCATGCTAGCCTACGTTGCAACATTAGACATCACCGTCCCTGGTATTGGTGTAGAAGGACTACGATTATTCTTGTTGTTATTATTTAACCTCATGTTTATTCTTCCTTTAGTTATTATTGCAATCGCTGCAATACGGTCTAGAAATGTTATGGCTGTATCAAACTTTGTTCGCGAGCACTTATCAGTGATTAAACTTGTTACAGCAATATTCTTCTTATTAATGGTCGTTTACTTTACCTTCCTATACTTTAATATCGACTTAATATTACAGTTATTTGAAAGCATAAAAAATATATTTTCTTAGGTGATAAAGATGGTAAAAAAAATACTTATTGAATCAAACAATACCATTATATTTAAAGGCAGCATTTTAAATATACCCGTAAAAAAAGAAGCCATTATAAAAGGTAGTGTCGAATTGTTTGACGATGATGACCCGTGTATTATACATACATCTTACGTTGTTAAGCAGTTGACTGAAAAGTTAAGTCAGTTACTAGAGCAAAGCGACCATCAAGAAATACAGCTTAACGAACACTTAGATACTTTAGACTTTATAGATATTCAAAATGCTAACGTGCGCATTAAGAAATTAAAATAAGAGGTGGGTTTATGCCATATTTTGATCATGCAGCTACCACATTTATATCAAAAGATGTCATTAAAACAATGACTGTAGTATATGAGCGGTACAATGGTAACCCCTCATCACTACATGATGTTGGTATTGCTGCCAGAAAAAAAATGAATCAAGCTAAAAATAGTATTGCGAATAGTTTAAATACGCAACGTACATCATTGCTTTTTACTGGTTCCGGTACAGAAGCGAATAATTTAGCTATTAAAGGCTTTTATACCAAACATAAGCACGCACGTTTTATTACCTCAACCGTTGAACATCACGCAACACTAAACACCTTCAAATTTCTCGAAAAAGAAGGTGCAGATGTGGTGTATGTTAAAGTTGATCATAGTGGACATATAGATTTTGATAGTCTAAAAAAAGCGCTTAGTCACGAAAAACATAACTTTATTTCATTAATTTATATCAATAATGAACTTGGGACTTTGTTAGATTTAAAAAAACTTAAATCTAAACTTGATACTGTTGACCATACCTTACATTTAGACATGATACAGGCCCCAGTCCATACACCGATTGATTTTCAAACTTTAAATATTGATATGGCGAGTTTAAGTGCGCATAAGTTTAACGGTCCTAAAGGCATTGGTTTACTGTATATCAAAAACACACAAAACATTGAAAATCTCATTCATGGTGGCAAACAAGAGTTTAATAAGCGTGCTGGTACAGAAAATCTCGCAAATATATGCGGGTTTGATAAAGCCTTAACACTATCACAAGCTGATACATCTATTCATAATAGTCATACAAAAAAGCTTTCTGAAACACTTTTAACTGCACTCGATAAGCTTCATGTTGATTACAGGCTCAATGGGCAACCTTTAGAAGAAAAACGGATTTCTGCTATATTAAACCTTGGTTTTAACGGTATCACTGCAGATATGCTTTCCTTTGAGCTAAACAAATTAGGCTATTATGTTTCTTTAGGAAGTGCTTGCGATTCAGATAATATCGAGGCAAGTCACGTGCTCAAAGCGATAAACGTACCTAGCCCTTATATTGACGGCTCGATCAGGATATCACTATCAAAAGAGAACACGGTAGCATCTGTCATTGATTTGGCAAACGCAATTCATAGTATACTTAAGCAAAATAGAGACGACTAGTATTAAATTAGTCGTCTCTATTTTGCTTTTTATTTGCGTACATAGCTTTTTCGGCCTGTTCGAAAAGCGTATCTAAATTAATCGAACAATCCTCACGATGGGCGCGCCCAATTGCAACATCTAACGGAATATTATCGATACTTGTTTTATCAAAAGTCCGACGCAACTGTTTAGTGAACGCTTTAACATTATCTAGTTCCGCTTGCATCATTACAACAAACTCGTCACCACCATAACGAACCACAATCATCGTGTCATCCGTCAGTTCCTTTAACGTATCCGCGAGTTTTTGAATTAATTGATCCCCTTTTCGGTGCCCGTAGCTATCATTAACACGCTTTAAATTATTTAAGTCTAGCACAATCATCGCGATTGGGTGATCAACTGCTTCAAGTTCGGCAATTTGTTGATCAAAATATGCACGATTATTAAGCCCTGTAAGCGCATCGTGATAGCTTAAATAATACAGTTCCTCGCGCATGGTTTCTTGTATGTCCAATACCTGTTTTAAGTATACGCCAATAATGGCTAACCCATAAAATAAACCTATAAATCCAAATCCAATATATCCAAATAAAACATAAAAGTCATTATCAAAAAGCCATGGTGAAACCGCAGTATTCATCGCCAATAATATGGCTAAAATACCAACCAAACGATATACCCAAAAAGCATGTTTGAAGAAAACATACCCAGCCCAAATATAGATTAAAAGTCCTGGTATGATAAAAATAATTAGTCTAATACTCGTTGGCATCGGAATGAACATGCTGATGAACAACACAATAACGAGCAACAATTTATAAACAGCACCTTGATGCGGTATGTCGATAGATAACAATTTAGAAACAGCGGTGACTTTAACGAGTGCAGAAAACAGTAAAAGCCAATAAAACATGCCATACAACCCTTCAGCATCATAAAAAATAGCAAGATATAAAAATCCATAAGCTATAGTTAATAGCCCCCAATACCGTCCCCAAGGTAGAAGTACTCGATTAACGCTAAAAAAGGCAATCAATATATTTGTTAATGCTAATACCAAAGCCCCTGATAAGTAAAACAAAGTTACTAGCAACAAAACTTCTTCTAAATCCATCAAATCACCCTTCTTTATTTATAAGCGCTTGAATTTCATCTTCAGATAAGATTTTATAGGCACCTAACGCTAAATTTTCATCAAGAGTTAATTTATTTATAGCAATGCGTTTCAAATAAACGACTTCGTGGTTAATCGCTGCAAACATTCGCTTTACTTGATGATACTTACCCTCACAAATAGCAATAACTGCAGTGTTTTTGTCTGATGTTATTATTTTTGGTTTTCGTGGGGTGTAAGGCGTATCGTTGCCATCAAGCAAAGTCATCGGCTTTAAAAGTGCTTCAATATTGTCTATAACCTGCTTAGTTTCTACATAATAAACTTTTTCGACCATTTTATTCGGTGTAATGATTTCATGTAAGAGCGCACCATCATTAGTCAATAATAATAAGCCCTCAGTATCTACATCTAAGCGACCGGCAATACTTAAGTCAAATCGTTGATCTGATTGACTTAACAAATCAAATACAGATTTATAATAGGGGTCTTTACGCGTAGAAACAACACCTTTGGGTTTGTTCATCATAAAGACAATCTGTTTTTTGTAATTGAGTACTTCCCCAGCAATGGTAACGCAATCTATTTCAGGATTAATATGCATTGCATTATCCTTAACCACTGCATTATTGACCGTTACTTTGCCTGATTTAATGAGTTTCTTAACAGCTGTTCTAGTACCGTATTTATAGTTCGATAAAAGCTTGTCTAATCGCATAATACCACCTTCTTCTCTATTGTACCATAAAAGAAAAATCCTCGTTAAGAGGATTTTATCAATGATTGCATAGTTTTATAAATAGGAATATTGGTCGTTTGTGAAAACGCACGATCAATACGTTTTTCTTCAGACAAATTATTCAATATTTCACGATATCTTTCATACTTATTTAGTAATGTTTGCTTGTCAACGGTCGCATGATTACTCGCATATTGTTCTAACATGCTTAAAAACTCAACGATTACAATGATTTCTTCGGTACTATATGTCTCATAATCTATTGGATAATCCATATTAATCACCAAAGCTAATGCCAATGGCTTTAGCTGCTTTTATCATTTGACCATTTGGATCAACATATTTCGCGCCACCATGGCTTGTCTCTCCAGTGTTTCCTGATCCAACAACTTCTTCTAGAGGAACATAGCTAATTTCACGCCCACGACAACGTACCATTTGTCCTGTGCCACCGTTCATTAGCAGTTCAACCGCTTCTACCCCAAATCGCAATCCGATCATACGGTCAAATTGACTCGCAATACCACCGCGTTGAATATATGCTAAGTTGGTATATCGAACTTCATGATTATTTATAAGTGCTTGTAGTTGTCTTGTAACGATATCTCCAATACCACCTAAACGAACATTGTCTGCAGAATCTTTTACAATCTCACGGACATGAACATCTCCATCGATTGGTTTAGCTCCTTCACTAACGACAATAATCGCAAAACTCTTACCATGACGGTCGCGGTCGCGTATTTTCTCAACCACTTTTTCGATGTCGTAAGGAATTTCAGGTAATAATATAACATCAGCACTACCTGCAATACCGCCTTCTAATGCTAACCAACCTGTATTTCTTCCCATAACTTCAACAACCATGATTCGGTCGTGTGAATACGCTGTCGTGTGAATTTTGTCTAATGCATCTGTAATCGTTTCTAAACTCGTGTTATATCCGAATGTTACATCTGTAGCAGGTAGGTCGTTATCAATCGTTTTAGGTACTCCTATAACAGGAATTCCTTTACGATGAAAGTCTCGAGCACTTGTTAAGGTTCCATCGCCACCTATGACAATAAGCGCATCAACACCTTCTTTTTTCATGTTTTCAACAGCTACATCTGACACGTCTTTGTATGTATATGTTCCATCTTCTTGCTCAAAAGGATAACTAAATAAGTTATCTTTATTTGAAGCTTTTAAAATGGTTCCACCCTCATGCATAATTCCAGAAACCGCTTGACGGTCTAATACTTGATAATCATTATGATATAACCCAAAGTATCCTCGTTTGTACCCAATCACTTCAAGTCCGTATGTATTTATCGCAGATTTAGTAATTCCATTGATAACTGCATTCAAACCACTACAGTCTCCGCCACCGGTAATAATACCTATTTTTTTAATTTGTTTCATAAGTTCACAACTCCTTTATTCTCATACTATTATACTCTTATACGTGTTTATATACAATAGGAATACCCTAGTGAAAACGCTTTATATTGGGAATACCTTGTTTTTTATGGCGTAATCTCTACTTAAAAAAGCTTAAATATCCATTGTAATCCTCTAGGGTTTTTCACTTTTATTTGATATAATATGCTAGAGGTGAAAACGCCATGATAACAATGAAAAACATTATACGTGAAGGACATCCAACACTTACAAAAAAAGCAAATGAAGTTACGGTTCCTTTATCTTTAGAAGATAAATTTACGCTGAAAGAGATGCGGGCATTTTTAATTAATTCACAAAATCCTGAAGTTGCTGAAAAATATCAATTACGTCCTGGGGTCGGTTTAGCAGCACCACAAATTAATTTACCTAAACGTATGTTAGCGATTTATACTGAAGATGAGAACTTTGAAACGTTGCACGACTATCTGATGATTAACCCAAAAATCGTTAGTCATTCAGAAATGCAAACATACATGCCTGGAGGTGAAGGCTGCTTAAGCATTGACCGAGAAGTTGAAGGACTTGTACCTAGACATAAAAAAGTCACTGTTAAGACCCATCTTTACAATGTTGAGCACGACACTTTAACAGAAACGACTTTAAGATTAAAAGGCTTTGTTGGCATTGTATTTCAACACGAACTTGACCATTTAAATGGTATATTATTTACGGAACGGCTAAAAGCTACACTAGAAAATATTGAACCAATTCAATTTAAAACTATAGAGCAAGATAATATAGAGGAGGAAAAAGCATGAAATTATTTATTGATACAGCAAATGTCGAACATATTCGTGAAATAGCATCTCTTGGGATTTTAAGTGGTGTCACAACGAACCCCACACTGATCGCAAAAGAGGGTCGTGACTTTAAAGAAGTTTTACATGAAATTACAGAAATCGTAGATGGGCCAATCAGTGGTGAAGTTATTAGTTTAGAAGCTGAAAAAATGATTGAAGAAGGCCGCGAGATTGCTAAAATGCATCCGAATATGGTCGTAAA
>SKIY01000041.1 GCA_007116205.1 Candidatus Izemoplasma sp.
TCAAAAAAGCAAGTTGGTAAAAATTAATTTCCTAATATTTTGGGAGGAGGCAATTATATATGGTAATGACAGATCCTATTGCTGATATGTTAACGCGTATTCGTAACGCGAACCAAATGAAGAAACAAACAGTCGATATTCCAGCGTCTAAACTAAAGCAACAAGTGCTTGAGCTTTTACGTGAAGAAGGATATATTGCAAACTTTGTGGTCGTTAAAGGTAAACCCGTAGACCATTTAAGAGTTACACTAAAATACATGCAAAATGACCGCGTGGTTAAAGGACTCAAACGAATCTCGAAACCAGGCTTAAGAGTTTATGCAAAACACGGTGAAATGCCGAAAGTATTGAATGGATTAGGTATTGCTGTTATTTCTACGTCTAGAGGGATCATGACAGATCGTGAAGCCCGCAAACAAGAAATTGGCGGAGAAATTTTAGCATACGTATGGTAATTAATTAGAGGAGGTACAGACCATGAGTCGTATTGGGAACAAACCAATCGCTATTCCACAAAACGTTACAGTAACGATCGATGGTAGAAGCATTGAAGTTAAAGGTCCTAAAGGAACTTTATCGATGAATGTTAACCCAGTGGTCACTGTAAAAGTTGAGGAAGACAATGTGATTGTTGAAAGATCATCAGAAACCAAAACAGATAAAACTTTACACGGTACGGCACGCTCGCTCATTGCTAATATGGTTATTGGCGTTAGTGATGGCTATAAAAAACAGCTGCAAATGGTTGGTGTTGGATATCGCTCACAACTTAAAGGGAATACTTTAGTCGTATTAGCTGGATATTCACAACCGGTAGAACTCACCATTCCTGAAGGCATCACTGTAGAAGTTGTTAAAAATACACAAATTACAGTTACAGGAATCGACAAACAACTTGTTGGTGAATTTGCTGCAAGTGTGCGCGCAATTCGTAAACCAGAACCATACCTTGGAAAAGGTATTCGTTACACTGATGAGCAGGTACGTCGTAAAGAAGGAAAAACTGCCAAGTAGTAGTTAGGAGTGACAGATATGTTTAATAAAAAACCAAGAAATAATATGCGCCGAAAAAGACATCTACGAATTCGTAAATCTTTAGTTGGAACAGCACTCAGACCACGCTTAAGTGTTTTTCGTTCAAATGCAAACATGAGCGCACAACTAATCGATGATGTTAATGGTGTTACAATCGCAAGTGCTTCAACACTTGAAGATATTTGTGAAGATGCAATCGCAGGAAACATTAAAGGAGCAGAAGTTGTAGGGAAAGTCCTTGCTGAACGTGCTCTAGAAAAAAATATTAAAAACGTTGTCTTTGATCGTAGTGGATATTTATATCACGGACGCGTAAAAGCATTAGCTGACGCTGCACGTAGTGCAGGTTTAGAATTCTAATAAGGAGGTAAGCCGATGCAAAACAGAAGAAAAAATCGTAGAAGAAAAGAAGAAAACATCTACGAAGAACGCGTAGTCAATATAAACCGCGTAACAAAAGTTGTTAAAGGTGGACGTCGTTTCCGTTTTAGTGCTTTAGTTGTCGTAGGTGATAAAAAAGGACAAGTTGGTTTTGGAACAGGGAAAGCACAAGAAGTCCCTGATGCAATTAAAAAAGCCATCGAAGATGCAAAACGCAATTTTGTTAAGGTGCCAATGTATGGAACAACTATCCCCCATGAAATCACAGGGAAATTCGGCGCTGGCCAAGTGTTTTTGAAACCAGCAGTTGAAGGTACAGGAGTTATTGCTGGAGGACCAGTGCGTGCAATTTTAGAAGCCGCTGGAATTGGTGATATACTTAGTAAATCATTAGGATCAAGTACACCGATCAATATGGTTCGTGCGACAATGGACGGTATTACGCGTTTACGTACAGCAGATCAAGTTGCGCGTACAAGAGGAAAAACAGCAAAGGAGATTTTAAGCTAATGAAAACACTTGAAATCACACTGGTTAAAAGTCCAATTGGAACGAAACCAAATCAAAGAAAAACCATACAAGCACTTGGACTTAAAAAAATCAATCAAACAGTTATTAAAAATGACTCACCAACGATTCGAGGCATGATTAAAATCATCTCGCATTTAGTGAATGTTGTTGAGAAATAGGAGGTACCAAAATGAAACTACATGAACTTAAACCAAATACTGGTGCAACAAAAGCTAGTAAACGTGTTGGACGTGGACCTGGAAGTGGTACCGGTAAAACAGCAGGCTCTGGACATAAAGGACAAAAAGCACGCTCAGGTGGTAAGGTTCGCCCAGGTTTTGAAGGGGGACAAACACCATTCTTCAAGCGTTTGCGTAAAGTTGGATTTAAGAATCCACATCGTATAGAATACGCTATTGTCAACATTGAAAACTTAAATCGTTACGAAGACGGTACAACAATTACACCAGAGATGTTATTAAGTGATCGTTTAATCACTAAAAAAACATTGCCAGTTAAAATTTTAGGAAAAGGAACACTCGAGAAAAAGTTAACCGTAAAAGCTCATAAATTTACAGCTTCAGCTGAAGATAAAATTACGGCTGTTGGTGGAACTATCGAGGTGATTTAATGGATACTATAAAAGCGGTATTCAAAAATAAAGATGTAATGAATAAAATTTTATTCACACTACTAATCTTTTTGGTTTACCGAGCAGCAGTTTTCATTCACATTCCAATGATTAATAGAGAACACGTTAGTGCACTCTTCACAGATCCAACTGGATTTTTAGGAATCATGGATGCATTTACTGGATCGGCACTTAGTAACTTGTCGATTATCGCGCTAGGTATTGGACCATACATTACCGCCTCAATCGTTATGCAACTCTTACAAATGGATATCATTCCTATTTTGAAAGAGTGGAGCGAAGAAGGCGAAACAGGAAAGCAAAAAATCAATCAAGTTACACGGTATTTGGCTATTGGGTTAGCGTTTGTTCAAGCGCTAGGTATGATTATTGGTTTTCACTTAACCTCGCCGGGGATGTTTGATCGCTGGTCAGGCGGAGCAAACTTTTTAACATTTACCTATTTAGCAATTATCATGACAGCAGGGACAGCATTCTTGCTTTGGTTAGCTGATCTAATTACCCAAAAAGGTATTGGAAACGGAACATCAATGATTATCGTCGCTGGGATTGTATCAGGAATTCCATCAATGTTTGCATCGCTTGGACGCGAATATATAACTGCCGATGGAACCAATATTGCAACCTATTCAACATTTGGACTCATTGTACTCGTATATATCGCGGTATTACTGGGAGTTACTTACATGCAATCAGCCGTTCGAAAGATACCGGTACAATACTCAAATCGTTCGAGCAGCGCGAAACTTCGTGGTAAACAAGACTCGAATATTCCTTTGAAGATTAACTCTGCAGGTGTTATTCCAGTTATCTTCGCAGTTACAATCTTAAGCTTACCACAAACACTTTTTAGTTTCTTACCAGGATTCCAAAACCCATCGAACAACTTCCAAGTTTGGTTGATGGAAATGTTTGATTATACACGACCAGCAGGACTAGTGGTTTATGCTGTGTTGATTATTGTATTTACATTCTTTTACTCGTTTGTACAAATTAATCCTGATAAGATGTCAACCCGTCTACAAAAACAAAATGCTTACATCCCTGGAATTCGTCCAGGTCTTGAAACAGAAAACTATATTTC
The DNA here is from genome assembly GCA_007116205.1 of Candidatus Izemoplasma sp. Lineage (GTDB taxonomy): Bacteria > Bacillota_I > Bacilli_A > Izemoplasmatales > Izemoplasmataceae > SLQR01. The sequence continues at coordinate 3,663 of SKIY01000041.1, forward strand.
AAAGCTACTCTTCAAAATCACTATCATCGGAGCATTATATCTCGTTGTCGTCGCATTAATGCCAATTATGGTTGCCATCGCATTCGACTTACCAGGATATGTGCAAATTGGAGGAACCTCACTGCTTATCGTTGTTGGGGTAGCCATTGAAACCACTAAACAAATTAAGACCGATGTTCAAGGTAAGAGTTATAGCGGATTTATTAAGTAGGGGGTTTTATTTTGAAGATTCTACTCATGGGACCTCCGGGTGCTGGTAAAGGTAGTCAATCCGAGAAACTGGTTAAAGATTATGAACTTACCAACATTTCAACAGGTGAGATGTTTCGCGAAGCAAATCGAAACAACGAACAGTTAGGTATTGAAGCAATGCGCTTTATTAATAAAGGCAAACTTGTTTCAGATAAAATAACGAACGAAATTGTAAGAAAACGCTTATTGAGACCAGATGCAGAACGGTGCTTCTTATTGGATGGATATCCAAGAACAGTAGCCCAAGCAGAAGCTTTAGATACTATGTTAGATAAAATGGAATCCAAACTAACTGCAGTCATCAATATTGTGGTAGATAAACAAGCGATTTTAGAACGTATGGTAGGAAGACGCGTTTGCAAATCGTGTGGATTAAGTTATCACCTATCATTTAAACCACCGAAGCAACAAGGTGTTTGCGATGCATGTGGTGGGGAACTCTACCAACGTGAAGATGACCAACTGCACTCCGTTAAAAATCGGCTAGAGATTTATGAAACAAAAACAAAACCAATTATTGAATATTACGCAAACCGTGGCATATTAAGAAATGTTAATGGAATGCAATCATTCGATAAAGTTTACGAAGATATCAAAAAAGCTTTGGGTGAAGTTGCATGATCACGATTAAATCTAAACGTGAAATTGAACTTATGAGAGAAGCTGGACGGATTGTTGCGCTGGCTCATCAAACTGTCAAAGAACATATTAAGCCCGGCATCTCAACCCACAAGATAGATCAAATTGTTGAAAAGGTTATAAGAGACAATGATGCAACGCCTTCATTTAAAGGCTATGGAGGCTTTCCAGGGAGTGCCTGCACTTCGATTAATGACGAAGTTGTACACGGTATTCCAGCAAAAGAACGCGTATTAAAAAATGGTGATATAATCAAAATCGATATAGGTGCTTATTATAAAGGATATCACGGCGATTCAGCTTGGACTTATCCAGTAGGAACTATATCGGAAGAAGCGCAGCGCTTATTAGACGTTACAGAGAAAGCACTTTTCGAAGGGCTCAAACATGCAACCAGCGGTGCAAGACTGTCAGACATTTCACACGCAATACAACGCTACGCTGAGGATCATGGATTTAGTGTCGTACGAGAATTTGTTGGACATGGAATTGGAAAGAATCTCCATGAAGATCCACAAATTCCTAATTATGGGCTGCCAAACAAAGGAACATTGCTTAAACCAGGCATGACCTTTGCAATTGAACCGATGGTGAATGTTGGACGCAAAGAGGTCAAGGTATTACAAGACCAGTGGACAGCAGTAACTACAGATGGTTCTTTAAGTGCTCATTTTGAACACACGATACTTATTACAGAAGATGCATGCATCCTACTCACGGTATTGTAAAAGGAGGAAAAGACTATGGCCAAAGAAGAAAAAATTGAACTTGAAGGCAAAGTAATTGAAGCATTGCCAAACACACAATTTTTAGTTGAACTAGAAAATGGACATCAAATTACCGCTCACGTTTCGGGTAAAATCCGTATGTACTACATACGCATCTTACCTGGTGATAGAGTAACGGTGGAACTGTCACCGTATGACTTAACACGTGGACGTATAACCTATCGACATAAATAATTTATTGAAAGCTCCAAAGGAGGAAGAACGATGAAAGTAAGACCATCAGTTAAGAAAATCTGTGACAAATGTAAAGTGATCAAACGCAAAGGTAAAGTTATGGTTATTTGCGAAAATCCGAAACATAAACAAAGACAAGGTTAATAGGAGGTGCACTTATGGCACGTATTGCTGGTGTAGATATTCCCAGAGATAAACGCATTGTCATTTCTTTGACATATGTATTTGGTATTGGTAAAACAATTGCAGAGCAAGTATTAGATGCAGCAAAAGTTTCACACAATACACGCGTGAAAGATTTAACAGAAGAAGAACTTTCACGGATAAGAACACAAGTTGATAAAGTAAAAGTAGAAGGAGACTTAAGACGTGAAGTCTCAATGAACATTAAACGTTTACAAGAAATTGGAAGCTATAGAGGTATGCGTCATCGTAGAGGATTACCTGTTCGTGGGCAAAAAACACGTAACAATGCTCGTACGCGCAAAGGCCCTGCGAGAACTATGGCTAAAAAGAAGAAATAGGAGGAAAGACATATGGCACGTAAAACAACAAGAAAACGTCGCGTTAGAAAAAATATTCCTTCCGGAGTTGCGCATATCCACTCAACTTTCAACAATACAATCATAACCATTACAGATCCAAGTGGAAACGCAATTGCATGGACTAGTTCTGGCGCACTCGGATTTAAAGGAAGCCGTAAATCAACACCATACGCAGCACAACTTGCAAGCGAAGCATGCGCAAAAGCAGCGATGGAACACGGCGTTCAAAGAGTTGAAGTATCAGTTAAAGGACCAGGTCCAGGCCGTGAAGCAGCAATTCGTTCGCTTCAAACAGCAGGACTTGAAATTACCGCAATAAAAGATGTAACACCAGTTCCACATAACGGGTGTCGTCCACCAAAACGTAGAAGATTGTAAAAAGTAAAGGAGAAATAATAAATGGCTAGATATACAGATGCGGCATGTAGATTATGCAGAAGAGA
>SKIY01000094.1 GCA_007116205.1 Candidatus Izemoplasma sp.
AAAATGTTATAAATCAAATAGAAAAGACTGGTTAACAGTCTTTTTTTGTAAGCGTTTTTATTATAAGAAAGTGTTTTCAATGTCGTTAATCAATAGATTTTATCATATAGTTTTAGTATAATGAATGCGGAGATACCTATAATTGGTAAAGGAGATAATTATGGCAAAAAAAAATTTAAAAGACTTAAACGTTAAAGGAAAAACAGTATTGGTACGTGTAGACTTCAATGTTCCAATGAAGGATGGCGAGATTACCGACGATAATCGTATTCGTCAAGCCTTACCAACCCTTAAATACTTAATTGAACAAGACGCGAAAATCGTATGTTTTTCACACCTCGGTCGTGTGAAAAAAGCAGAGGATAAAAAAGGCAAGTCCTTAAAGCCTGTTTCAGAAAAACTTGCAGAGTATCTTGAAAAACCCGTTACCTTCATTCCTGAAACCCGTGGTAAAAAACTTGAATCAGCGATAGCGGCATTAAAACCTAAAGAGGTCTTAATGTTTGAAAATACCCGATTTGAAGATATTGATGGAAGTAAAGAATCGAAAAACGATGACGATTTAGGCGCTTACTGGGCATCTTTAGGAGATATTTTTGTAAATGATGCATTCGGTACCGCACATCGTGCACACGCTTCAAATGTCGGTATTGCTTCTCACAGTGAAGAAAGCGCTGCTGGGTTTTTATTAGAGAAAGAAATTGCATTTATTGGGGATGCAGTCAATAATCCGCAAAGACCATTTATTGCCATCCTTGGTGGGGTAAAAGTTAGCGATAAGATCGGCGTTATTAAAAATTTATTAGAAAAAGCCGATATGATTTTAATTGGTGGCGGTATGAGTTATACATTTTTAAAAACCCAAGGCATTGAAGTTGGAACGAGTGTTGTTGAAGCAGATAAACTCGAACTCGCAGAAGATTTACTCAAAAATGCTTATGGTAAAATAGTGTTGCCACTCGATTTTAAAGTAACGAAAGAGTTTAGTAATGAGGAAGCTGTTCGCGTGGTTGATGTGAACGATTTTAAAGAAGATGAAATGGGTCTAGATATTGGTCCGAAAACCATGGAGAAATATCAAAAACTCTTAAAAAATGCTCGAACTGTTGTTTGGAATGGTCCTGTGGGGGTTTTTGAATTTAGTAATTTCTCACAAGGCACCATTGGAATTTGTCAAACCTTAGCAAACTTAGAAGATGCAACAACGATTATTGGTGGTGGCGATAGTGCAGCTGCAGCAATCAAGTTTGGGTTTGAAGATGCCTTTAGCCATATTTCTACTGGTGGAGGCGCGAGCTTAGAGTACCTGGAAGGCAAAGAACTTCCTGGGGTAACCTGTCTCGATGATCGGACATGATAGACCAACAAATAGGTGAAAAAATAAAAGCGTTAAGACTTGAAAACGGATTAACGCAAGAAGAACTAGCGAACCGTTGTGAACTAACAAAAGGATTTATTTCGCAAATTGAAAGACAACTTACAAGTCCTTCAATATCAACATTAACAGATATTTTAGAAGTCCTTGGCACAACACTAGGCGCGTTCTTTAGCGAAACGGTAGAAGATGTATTTGTTTTCACACCTAAAGATTTTTATGAGAAAACAGATGAACATTTAAAACATACGATCCGCTGGATCGTACCCAACGCTCAAAAATACGAGATGGAACCAATCATCATTGAAATAGAACCCGGGGGGAAATCTTTTGAAGATGCCCCGCATAATGGTGAAGAGTTCGGGTATGTATTAGCGGGTGAAATCGTGCTTCACGTTGGCAAACGTAAATATCATGTTAATGCTGGAGAAACATTTTACTACCGCACAAACAAAACACATGTGATCGAAAATAAAGGCGACTGCACTACCAAAATTCTTTGGGTCAGCACGCCACCGATGTTTTAGAAAGGAAGATGGTCATGAAAAAAGAAATTATTATTAATAGTACACAAGGCTTGCATGCAGCGCTCGCTGCAAAAATAGTGCAAACTGCGAGTCGCTATGATGCAGATATAAAACTTTTATATGATGACAAAGTGATTGATGCAAAATCAATTTTAAGTTTAATTAGTTTGGCGATTCCAAGTGGTGAAGCAATTACCCTTGTCGTTGAAGGTAAAGATGCTGAAATTATTATTAAAGACATTGAAAAACTGTTAGGATAGGTGAAACCATGCGTATACCAATGATTGCTGGAAACTGGAAAATGCATAAAACGCGTGATGAAGCTTTACAGTTCATCTACGCTATAAATATGGAAGTACCAAAAAGCACATACGTTGAAACCGTTGTGTGTGCTCAAGCCCCTGTATTGCGTGACCTTGTTAAGCGACAAGGTGAAAATGTCCGCATTGGGGCACAAAATATGCACCATGAAACAGAGGGTGCTTATACCGGTGAAGTCAGTGCGGCGTTACTTGAAAATATCGGGGTCGATTATGTCATTATTGGACATAGTGAGCGCCGCGCGTATTACAATGAAACTGACGAAACCGTAAACTCAAAATTACATCAGGCAATACGCTTTAACTTAAAGCCAATTGTGTGTGTCGGTGAATCACTTGAAACCCGCGAAAACCATGAAACAGATGCTTTTGTACATAAACAAATTGAAAAAGCACTTTTAGGGCTCGGAAAAGCTCAAGTTGAAAAACTTGTTATAGCTTATGAACCGATATGGGCAATCGGGACTGGAAAAACCGCAACCAGTGAACAAGCGAATGAAACCATTGCCACGATTCGTCAACGTATCGGTGAACTTTACGATGAAGAAACCGCTGATCAAGTTCGTATTTTGTATGGCGGTAGTGTCAAACCTGAAAACATTGAATCATTAATGAAGGAACCACACATTGACGGGGCTTTAGTTGGTGGTGCATCATTGAATGCAAAATCATTTATGCAACTTGTAGCATCCGCATATAATCAATAAGCATCGCTTGGCGATGCTTTTTTTTAGCCAAATAAAAAAGGTGCCAAAAGGCACCTTTTACGATTAACGGTTGTAAAATTCAACGATAAGATTTTCTTTAATTTCAGCTAAAATTTCACTACGTTCTGGGAAACGTGTATAGGTGAATTTAAAGTTACTTTCATCATATTCAATAAACCCTAAACGTTCGACAACAGCTTCTAAATTATCTTTAATGAAAGATAACTTACGTGATCTTTCTTTTAAGGTAATTGTTTGACCTGGTTGAACGCGATATGATGGGATATCGACTTTGCGTCCATCGATTAAGAAATGTCCATGGGAAACAAATTGACGTGCTTGACGACGACTTTTTGCAAATCCTGCACGATAAACTAAGTTATCAAGTCTTGATTCAAGCAAGAATAAAAAGTTTTCACCTTGGCGACCAGACAGTTTTTTTGCTTCATTAAATGTTTTTCTGAACTGACGTTCATTAACACCATAAGTAAAGCGTACTTTCTGTTTTTCTTGAAGTTGAATGCCATATTCACTAATCTTACCACGGCGCTGTCCATGTTGCCCTGGTGGATAAGGACGTTTTCCAATTTCTTTACCGGTCTCTAGTGTCGAATGTTTTAAACGACGACTAATTTTCCATGATGGTCCAGTATATCTTGACATACGTATTCCTCCTTCTTTTTATATTTGCATAAAAAGCGAGTCATATTGCGGATAAGGACAGAATAATTTAACGTATTTCATCTCGCCAGCAGAGACTACTATACAACCCAACTTACAGGATTATTCAGTGAGCTTAAACATCAATATGCAGCTGCCTTTATTACACATGCGCAAGCATTATATAACAATTAAAGCGACTTGTCAACTATTGCAGCAACGACGGCTTCAAAGGTTTTTTGATCGCGTTCATCAAAGCGATTTTTAATCGGACTATCAATATCTAATACGCCAATTAATTGATCATCTTTAATGATTGGAACCACAATTTCACTCAGACTTGCCCCATCACACGTAATATGGTTTTTTAATACCGTAACATCTGCCACAACTTGCGTTTTACGTGTTTTTGCGGCGCTACCACAAACCCCACGACCAAGTGCAATTTGTGTGCACGCAGGTAATCCTTGAAAAGGACCAAGCGTTAATAGCTTACCATTGTACAAGTAAAAACCGACCCAATTAATTTTATCGACATAAAAATTAATCAAGGCACTTACGTTGGCAAGGTTTGTAATCAGTGAATCATCACTATTTAAATAGTGCGGTAAGACTTCTAGCAATCGCTGATAGTTGGTTTCGCGATTTTTTGAGCGTGTTTCATATTCAAACATATACATCACCTGCACTAATAATAATAAAAGCGCCGTAAAAACACAAGTTTTATGGTAAAATAGTGTTGATTTAGGAGTTGAATACTATGGAAGATATTATTTTAGTACGTTTTGGGGAACTAATGTTAAAAGGTGCTAATAAAAAAAGATTTTTAAAAACCGTGCGCAATAGTGTTGCACAAAAAGTATGTAATCCCAACATTCGCTTTGAACATGCCCATGATCGCTTATATGTACATTTAAATGGTGAACCGTATAAACCCGTGATTGAAGCGTTAAAGGTTGTGAGTGGCTTAGATAGTTTTTCTGTCGTTACGCTAACAGATAACAACTTAGCAACCATTGAAACGATAGCGTTAGCGCATTTAAAAAACCGTGCACCGTCTAAACAAACGTTTAAAATAACAACCAAGCGTGCAGATAAAACGTTTCCGCATACATCGTTAGAAGTCTCAAAAACGATTGCCACTGCGTGTTTAAAAGCGCATCCGCACTTAACGGTTAATCTCTCACGCCCAGAACTAGAACTAACGATTGAGATTCGCAAACGTGGGACGTATATATACAGTGAAAAAATACCTGGATTAGGAGGCTTTCCAGCGGGAATAGCGGGCAAAGGTATTTTATTACTCTCTGGTGGCATCGATTCACCAGTTGCAGGATTTTTCGCGATGAAGCAAGGCATCGAAATTGAAGCGATGCATTTTGAATCGACGCCGCTAACCAGTATTGAATCAGCCCAAAAAGCGATGGATTTATGTAAACCATTATCGCTTTATAATACCCAATCAGCAGTAAAATTACATTTGGTGCCCTTTAAAGCAATACACGAAAAAATTATTGAAATGGTCCCTGAACCTTATCTTATTACGATTATGCGACGTATGATGATTCGTATTGCAGATCGTTTTGCTGAACGTGATCACACACCGGTATTAATTAGTGGTGAAAGCATTGGTCAAGTTGCCTCACAAACATTAGAAAGCATAAAAGTGATCAATGACGTATCGCGTATTCCTATAATTAGACCGCTAGCAACCATGGATAAAAAGGCGATTATGGAAGTCGCAAGATCTATAAATACATACGGAATATCCATTCGTCCGTTTGAAGACTGCTGTAGCATTTACACACCGAAAAAACCAGCTATAAACCCACGCATATACTATGCACTACGCTATGAACGATTATTTGATTATGAAACATTAATCGATGAAGCTTTAACAGCCATTAAAACGATTACAGTGCATGTAAATACAGAGTTAGACTTAACGACGCACGGATTAACTGTTGCTGAAGCAGTGCAAGAAAGTAGGGATAGATAGTGATTACAAGTGTTCAAAACGCAAAAATTAAAATGGTCGCTAAACTCCATCAAAAAAAATACCGTGATGAGACAAAGCAGTTTATTGTTGAGGGTGAACATTTAGTTATTGAAGCCCAAAAAGCACATGTCGTCATTGATATATACGCACTTGAAGCGATGCCGCGTTTTTCTAATGCAGAACTGGTCTCTGAGGCCGTGATGAAAAAAATGACAAATACGAAACAAGCTCCTAAAGTCATCGCCATCTGTAAACAACAGTTCAATCAGTTTTTATCAGATAAAGTACTAATATTAGAGCACCTTCAAGACCCAGGCAATGTAGGCACCTTGCTTAGAAGTGCCTTAGCCTTCGATTTTAAAACGATCGTTTTAGATGATTGTGTCGATATTTTTAACCCGAAAGTAATCCGGGCGACCCAAGGGGCCTTGTTTCAGTTATCGTTTTTATCGATGGATGTCGAAGCGTTTAACAAAAAGTATCCAAGGTATCAGTTGCTTGTTACCGCAGTCGATAAAACCGCGCGACACCCGCGGCCAATTCCCCCGTTCGCTTTAGTCCTTGGGAATGAAGGACAAGGCGTTAAAGCGGCTACTAAAAAGCTTAGCAACCAATCTGTTCACATCCCAACAGTGAACGTTGAATCATTAAATGTTGCAGTTGCTGGAAGTATTTTGATGCAAGCACTATCTAATGAGACTATTTTTTAACTTTGAGACAGTGCTTTGGCTTGCAAAATTGCTTTAGTTATGATAAACTAGCCTTGCATATGTGTTAGAGGAGTGGGTCAATCCCCGCTCTTTTTATTGAA
>SKIY01000009.1 GCA_007116205.1 Candidatus Izemoplasma sp.
CCCTCGCTCGCAAAAGCTTCATTATGATACACCCCAATGAAATATCCTGATGCTTCTTCAAGTTGTTCAATCGCAGTTAAGTATGGCCCATAAGCCGTTGTTTCTACTGAAACATCCAGATTTGCTTCAAGTAAATCAATTAATGGCACCTTATCCTCTAAATCAAACGCAACTTGATGTGTTGTTTGCGTTTCACCTTCCCCAACAAGTATTGTTAAATACCCGCTGTCATCAGTATCCTCATTACAAGCGACACTGGCAAATCCAATCATTAAAAATAGTACCAGTAAGAATAGTTTTTTCATGTCATGTCCTCCTTATCATATGTTTAACAAATAAAAAAACCATCCCCCTGGATGGCGTATACGCATCTTATAAAACGAAAAAAACGTTTTTATAAAAACGATACCACTCATACCCAGGAGCGTAAACTTTTCAAAGCACTAGGTAGGTCTACCGGCTTGACATCTCTCTACTCTGCACCTTCCCGCTTACGCAGTGGCTTTTGCATTTCGTCCGTCTTACGGTTGCTGGGACAGCTCAGGAATTTAACCTGATTCCCTGTTATGTAATTAAACACCTAATCCTTCTCTTTAAGTGTAATGAATCCATGGCTTATAGTCAAGTTAAATCGAAAAAAAAAGACACATTAAAGTGTCTATTTTAAGCTTTAATAAACTGCTTAATTTTACGGTATTTTCTTCTAACATAAACCTGTATTTTTTTTAAGCGTGACTCAACATGTTTACTAATGACCCTTACAGCATCTTTAAATACTAATGCAACAGCATAAAGTACTACAAAAACAGGGCTAAACTGAATCAAAATATCAAAAATCGGTTCTACCATATCAAACATAATCCAATATAAAATAGGTGCTAAAGTTACAATACTCATCACGATCGTTTTCACCCAATAAACACCCCCATCGCAATAAGAATAGAAGCATATGCCATATTTGTTTTTATATTTTTCCATATAAACTTGCGACGCAACTTACTGATACGTTTCGGTAAAAACAAGTTAACAAAGACAATTAAAATCCATAAACATGTCACAACTAACCAAACTGCAGACGCCAGATATAAGTAAACACTGTTTAAATACCTAAGGCCACCCTCTAAAACTGTCTGAAAAGCAATGCTTCCATAACCATCTCCATGCATTGGTGATATCGCTAAATGATGTAATAAAACCAATATCCCTAGTAGTGCTACGGCAAGCAATCCTTTATTAAAAATCCGATTACCTTGAATTAAAAAATCAATTGGTTGTGTGCGCTCTTCTTCATAAAAAGCACGCATCGCATCATTTTCAGTATTCTTACCCTTTTCACATGCTGGACATCTTCTCACAGATTTATGATAATAATGATACTCCGAATCATGACATGGCCTTAATCCATGATTATATTTATTAATTAAATGGTGCCACTGCGATGCAGATGGGCGTTTAATTGACGTTGGTTTACTCACAAATAATGCATTTTTCATCGCTTGCTGATATGCTTTTGGAAACGCTTCAATCAAACGTGCCGAACGATCTATATCTGCATTTTTATGGCTTTTTTTATGCAAATATATATTGTTTTCAATAAAATATTTTTCTGGTTTTTTTGCAGCGGCGTGTGTCCCAATAAAAGGGTGTACACCTTGAAGAACGATATGAATGATAATGCTTAAATGAAAACGAATGGTTTCCTTCCCATAAGGATCATAATTATCAACTTTTGGCGGAACCACTACTTTTTCTTCTTCCTCAATTGTTTTAACTGCATTTAAAGACTTCTCAAAAACAAAATCTGTCTCTGAATCATCGTTTTCATGTTCGACAATAAGCGGTTCACCTTGTGTGCCTTCAATCACTGTTTCCGTATCAACAGCTGTCTCTGTTTCTGCATTTGCTTGTGTTTCTAAATAGGCTTTGTACCGTAAAGCATAGTAATATTCTTGGGGTGTGTAAGCCATACGGTCATGATAGATCTTATCATATTGTTCATCTTTTGTTGCACAAAGAACAAGATCAGGAATAACAATATTTAACTTCGAGTCGATAAACATTTGATGCAACTCTACAACCATACGATGTTTTTCAAAATTTTTAAACATGTCTGTAATTTTACGTGCTATCGTTGCTTTTGTTTTATCAGTTATTTTCAGTTTACCAAGTTTTGAACTCTTTAAAAAACGCGTCAGTCGATATAACTTATTTTTAGCTTTAAACGTATACCCAATAACGCTACCATCCTTATAAAGTACCTTCTCTGGCATAATGAAATATGGCTGTAATTTGCGATGAATAGGATTTTTAACATGTTCTTTTAACCGATCTTCAAGCTGATATTTTTTTACATATCCTTTAGTAAAAACAAAAGCGTTTATGCGCTTTTTACGGGTTAAGTAAACTTTACCTAACAAAGATTCATCAATCACTATACTTTCATTTACCGTTACTGGTTTAGTGTCGGTATCATATCTTACAAATAGTGTTGAAATAGTTTTAAAATGATTTGCTAAATAATCATAATCTTTCGTCTTTTCTTTTAAACACAACGGACATTTTTTAAAATGATTAGGATACTGATGCGTCTTTTTACGTCGACAATTTTTAATATTGTCTTTTAATACGCGTAACGAATCCACCCACTCTTGTGCAGTCGGTCTGGGTGAATCTTTTTTATATGGGTTAAAGGCACGGATAAACAACTCTTGAATTTCCTTAGGGAAAAACGAAAATGGTAGTGCATTTTTGGGTGGTATAATATTACTGTTTATGCCACGGTAAGGAAAGATTTCATTTTCCATACAATAGTTAATAGCATTCCCATCAAAGTTCATTGTTTGCTTAATACGTGCAGAGAAAGGATGAACGCCCATCATTAAAATCTGGAAGATCAATATGGCAAGTCCATAGTTATCATTATTCGATACTCGAACAAGTTTCTTTTTGTTGTTTTTTGAAGCTCTAACAACTTCTGGTGGTGTGTAGTCTGGCGTAAAAACATTACAATGGAAGATTTTATCATCAGCGCTTAAAAGCTGAAAACTATCTGTATCGACGACGCCAATCTGCAGTTCAGGATACACAAAGAAATCACTCGTATTAATATCCCCAATTACGGTATCGTTCTTATGTAAATAGTCCATAACTAAAGAGAGGTTAATCGCAGTAACTACACGATCATACCATGATATATTCGGAAATTTCTTTTTTTGTAATCCTGGCGTGATAACATGAGATAATTGATTTTTTGCTTGGACACGACTCATCACATAACCAATAAACTTTTGGTTTTCATTATAAACAATCCGTTGTGGCCAAGCAATAATCGTTAAGCCTTGATGATTCAGCAATCCAGGCTTTTTATGTACCATTGCTTGAATTTTACTTTCAATTTCAGGCATTCGATCTAGTGCCCGTTGGTTATACACCTTAACCAATATCTCTTCATTACCTGCTAATTTATAAACCGCCCCTTCACCACCGCGGCCGAGTGGTTTGCTGTCATCAATTTTAATTTTCGTTTTATCTTCCAAATAGTATGTTTTCATTACTCAAACCCGATAAATAACAGCGTTTTATCATCATCAGTTTTTTTATTGATGCGTTCCGATGACAAAAAGCGTTCTAATGATTTCGTAATGCTTTTCTCATTAAAAGTATCCTGTTCAAACACCTTGAAAAAAGGTGCGAAAAACAATTGACTAACAGCATTATCTTTTGATGATATCGACATGCTTTCAACACCATCACTCATCAGTGCTACTGCTTCGTAAAATGCATCACATTTTTCATATATTCCATCTTTTACACTTTGCAAGTTACAAATACTAAACGTGGCATTTGCATACTCTCCGCGTTGTTGTTCCACAATCACCTTATAGGTTTCGTCTTTTAGACCAACGGCTGTACAATCGCCCACCTGGCCATAGAACTGACGATCTTTAATACTCAAAAAAACAAGTAGCGTTGCATTTAAGTCTTTTATATCTACTTCTGTAATATCAGCTTCTTCTTGTAATCGGTTGTGTGTTTTCTCATAAGCTTCCTTAATTAACTCAACGATTGCTTCATCTTCCATTTTTTCCTCTAGGTTTTCCACTAAATAATCGACTACAAAATTCGCAGCCAAAGAACTACCCACATCAGCATATTTAGCACTTCCCATACCATCACTAATCGCCGCAACCACACCCAAATCATTATCTAATAATTGAAAATAATGCGAATCATGACAAGGGGTATCTGCAGCAATGTGTGATGTGCCAATAACTGAAGCACCATACACTTTAATCAAGTCTATACCTCAAACTCAAAAACATCATCGCTAGGCTTTTCAAGTTTTAACGTATCGCCAACACGACTTGATGAAACACTAGAAAGTGAAGAAGAAACCCATTGGAATAACTCTTTGAAATTTAATCCTTGAAGCTTAAAGACACGATCTGGTGATCCAGAAATATTTCTTAAAACATCTAAATTTGCATGTTCAACACCAATACCAAAGAAAATAACTTTTTTATTAGAAATCGAACTTTGTAACATCGAACTCGCTTCACGTATATCGTCAGTTGGTTGACCGTCTGTAATCACAAATAACCATGGACGGTAATATGATATACCTGCATCTCGATATTCTGCTTTACGGTTTTCAATATTTTTAAGCGCCGTTGCAATACCTTCACCCATTGGGGTCATCCCATTTACTTTTAACTCTGGTGCTTTACTTTCTGAAACCGTCGCAAAATCTTGAATAACACTTACATTCGCCCCAAACGTAACCACGCTTAAATCGACACGAACACTCGCAAGATCATCGTCACGCAGTGCTGCATAAAGCGCTTGAACACCTTCATTAAGCTGATTGATAGGATTTCCTCCCATCGAATAGGATACATCCAACAACAAAACAACTGGACAGCGTGGTTCTGGGTTGTCTAACAAAGCCTCATCGACTACCTCTTTTTCAAATTCGATATCTTGATTAAAATCATCCATTATAACTACCCCTCTCTAATATATTATCTATTTTATAGTAAAAATAATAAGACCATCGCTAAAAATACTGCTTTAAAACTATATTTGCTTCTCAAATAAATAAACAACCCAAAACATACATAAAGTACATTCAATATTAAAAATAATATTAAACCATTATTAAATGCTTCCAACTCCCCAATAAATAACCTTGTTTCAATAAGTCCTTGATGCTGATGCATTAGCACGGCACCGTATAAAATAAACACTAAAAGAATACGCAAATAATCCATCAAAGATGGTGAAACATATACTTTCTTCATCTGATATAAAAATATGGCAATTCCTGTCAAATAGATAAACATCATAATAGAAGCCACTATATATGCAACATCTATAATCAAATTAGTGTGATTCAACCCACCACTCGGTATAATATAATCGATGGCATATCGTAAAAACCCTAAATGAAAGGGTAACCCTAATAAACGCACCACACCATAAGATAGCACAATGAATAAAGTTGTTAAAATAAAAACATCGATAAACTTGATAAAATTAAAAACACTATTTCGTTTACCAATAACTACCGAATACAAGTTAATATTTAGCACACAAAAAAAGACAGCTTGAAATAGAAGTCCTACAAGTAGCGTGTTTTCAGAGAAAAACCCACCAACCACAGTATAACTCCACATCGAGCTGTCAAAAAAAACAAATAGATAAAAAATGCCCCATATAAAAGCGCCTAAATATATTTGATTCAAGCGATTTTTAAAAGCTGCTTTATACATAGCGCCCTCCTATTATCCCCATAATTAATTATTCTATCACAATATATACTATTCGTAAATATACACTTCCCTCACAGCAGGTCTTTGAGGATCGTTTTTTCCGTGTTATAATAATCTAAAAAAGAAAGACGTGATTATAATGCGGGGATTTAAAATTGCAGCGCAATACCAAAACAGTACCATTGAGTTACCAAAAAGAGGCACCCAACATAGCGCAGGATATGACTTCGCTATATGTAAAGATATCACGATCAAACCAAACCAAATCGTCCTTGCAGAAACAGGCATTAAAGCTTATATGCAAAATGATGAAGTCTTACAAATCTATCCTAGAAGTTCCCTCCCTAGAAAATACCACTTAACCATACCCAATAATGTTGGCATTATAGATGCAGATTACTATGAAAACCCATCAAATGACGGAGCAATATACATACAACTTTTAAACTTCGGCACAGAAACAATCACTTTAAAGCGTGGCACAAGAATTGCACAAGGCATTTTTACTAAATATTTATGTGCCACAGACGAACCCACTACTCACACCAAAAGAAACGGTGGATTTGGAAGTACAGGATAATGAAAAAGCCACATACAGCAA
>SKIY01000123.1 GCA_007116205.1 Candidatus Izemoplasma sp.
AATTGAGACACCGAAGAACGGTTCTTCTTCTGGCATATCAAGACCCCAGCCAAGTTCTATCGTCATATAAAGTAAAACATCACGCAATAAATCTTCAATGACCAATAATTTTTCTTGTTCATTTAACGCAACACTTTCAACCGCTTGAACATCCTCTAAATAAATCAACATAGTATCACCGTCAAACGGTGGTGCCAGCATAAAGCCAAATGTCACAAAACCGTGTTCAAGCGCTAAAATCGCATCTTCATATAAATCCGTCAGCCAGACATTAATTAATGGATAATATGCTTCATTCGTAATATCCATAATACCAACAAACTCATCAAGCATTAAGAATCCAGTCACGGTATAAAATTTACCAACTAATAACGGATCGTTCAAATCGATTTCAGCGATTTGAGCGACCGATATTTCTTCTGATTCAAAACTCACAGAAGCACCGGTTTCAATCACTTCTAAATCCTCAATATCAATCACCAGTGGTATATTACCTTCAAACATCATAAAGCCTTCAAACGAAACAACATCGCCAACATTCAAGCCATAATCACCAAGCACAAACATCGATGCAGTTCCATCGGTAATTAAAGCAATTTCCATTTCCCACATTTCACTGAAGACAACCGTCATATTTTCAAACGTTGCTTCTTCTAACTCCATTACAATAATATCGTAAAGCGATAAAGCTTGACCTTCCTCAATCCAGCGCGCATACAGCACCGCTCCCTCAAGCGGCATGGTATCAAAGATAAATGGTTCGGTTAATCCAGCATCAGAGAACCAACCACCAAACGCATAGCCTTCACGCGTTGGTGAATCAGGTGCTGCAATCGCTTCACCATAATTAGCAACTAAATCATCAACATTTGTTCCTTCACCAGTCTCAAACGTAATCGTAAATGATTGTTGTGTAAAGAGTGCCTCAACCGTAACATTACCAGTGATTGGTACCGCGGCATTAAAGTTATCACCATTAATAAACCAACCACCAAACTCATACCCAGCAAGTTCGGGTGGTTCGGGTAAATCAACCGTCTCACCACCCACAACAAGCGCACGATAGAAAAGCTCACTATCGACGATAAAGTCTACCGTATAAACTTCACTATCTTCAACGAAACGCGCATAGAGATAAACATCTTCTGCCGGCATCGTATCTAATGCAAACGGCTGCGTATAATCATCATCCATGTACCAACCCATAAACGTATACCCAGCAAGTTCAGGGTCTTCAATCAAAGTAATTGCTTCACCAAATTCATAGGTCTCAACCTCATGGCCTGCCCCATACATTTCATAGTGTAAATCATAACTATTTACCGTAAACCGTGCGTAAAGCGTTACATCATCATTCACTTCAAATGACCCATCAACTTCAGTGTTAAACGCAGCGTCTAAATACCACCCTGCAAAAGTATACCCAGTAATCACAGGATCATTTGGGAATACAATCACAGATCCTTCGCCAACACTTAAGACAGTAAATTCATCGCCTTCAACGATAAACGTTACTTCATAATCAACAAGCCAAAACGCATAAAGCGTCGTATCTTCATCGAGCGCCGTGTCAAAATCGTATGGCACAGTCATGTCTTCACCTAAGTACCATCCACTGAAAACATCATCGCCACGGACCGGGTCACTGACCGCGTCCGGTGCATCACCAAGTTCAACAATTTGTGACTCAATCGTTGAACCACCAAACGTTTCAAACGTCACCGTGTAGGTTTCAAAAATAATTTCTTCCCAACGGGCATAAACCGTTACTTCTTGTTCCGCTAAAATCGCTTCTAAAACAAACGGATCATTTAAATCCTCATCTAAATACCATCCTAAGAAAGTATACCCATCTCGTTCAGGTGTTGGCAGATTAATACTTGTTGCATCCGCCGAAATCGTCATATTATTTACAGCACTTCCGCCTTGACTATCAAACACAATCGTAATCGTCTCTTGATCGATAATATCACCGATATCACGGCCAAGGTCATCTTCACCACAGGCTGCGAGTACGAACATAAAAAAGACAAATAACGCTAGCACACGTTTCATAAAACTCCTCCTATTGTATTTACTTATTTATTTTTATTTTAAATAGTAATAGTTTGAATTTCAAACAATGTGCACCATCCTACATTATAAAATACTACAAACTAGCCATTTATTAAAAAAATCACCTCACGAATGCGGTGATTTTTAAACGGTTTTCAAAAGCGCTTTTAAGTATTTCACAAAATCATCTTTTAAGTCGTCACGCCGCAAGGCGTATTCAACCGTGGCTTCTAAAAAGCCTAACTTATTGCCAACATCATAGCGCCGGCCCTCAAAGCTATAAGCAAGCATCTTCTCTTTTTTAGCAAGCGCTTTTAACGCATCCGTTAACTGAATCTCATTACCAGAACCCGGCATGGTTTTCTCTAAAAGCGGAAAAATGCCAGGATTTATAATATATCTCCCGAGTATTGCTATATTAGAAGGCGCCGCATCAACAGGTGGTTTTTCCACCAAATCATTCACTTGATAAAGATTTTCACGAATTTTTACCCCATCGACAATACCGTATCTAAACACCGCTTCTTGATCAACCGCTTGAACCCCTAAAACAGAAGCCCCTGTTTGATCATAGACAGCCATCATTTGTTTTAAACACGGCACTTGATTATTATAAACGACGTCATCCCCAAGCAATACCGCAAAAGGTTCATCACCCACAAAGCTCTTCGCATAAAGAATGGCATGGCCTAACCCTTTTGGTTCGGTTTGGCGAATAAAGTGAATATTCACCATATCGGTAATCTTACGAATTTGTGCAAGGTCTTCTTGTTTACCGCTTTTTTCAAGGGCCAACTCTAACTCAACAGACTTATCAAAATGGTCTTCAATCGACGCTTTATTCCGCGTCGTAATAATTAAAATATCTTCAATACCAGAAGCAACCGCTTCTTCAACAATATACTGAAGCGTCGGCGTGTCAACAATCGGCAGCATCTCTTTAGGCATCGCTTTCGTCGCTGGTAAAAACCGCGTTCCTAACCCCGCTGCAGGAATAACCGCTTTCCGTACTTTTTTCATCTCATCATCCCTTTCAAAACACTATACTATAACTGTATCAAATAATTCATATAATTACTATAAGAAAGTAAAAGCTTTGGCTAAACCAAAGCTTTTATCACTTCATCAATACGGCTTAATCCCTCTTTAATATCTTCTTCACTCGTCGCATACGTCATCCGTAAATAATCTTCACACCCAAACGCAAGACCAGGCACCATCGCAACGTGGGCTTTCTCTAAAAAGATTTGCGCCACATCAGAGGCGTTTTTCATCACTTTCCCTTGGTATTCGCGTCCGAACAATGCTTTTACATTAAGCATCACATAAAATGCTCCTGAAGGTTCACTGGTACGAATAAGCGGCATCCGCTTAATCCGTGCGAGCACCATGCGCCGGCGCGCTTCAAAAGCGCGACGCATCATATCAACTTCTGCTTCATCACCTTTTAGTGCCGCAAGTGCGGCATATTGCGTCACGGTACTTGCGTTTGAAGTACTGTGGCTTTGTAAGTTTGTGATGGCTTTAACAATATCTTTTTCCGCCGCTAAATACCCCATACGCCACCCTGTCATCGCATGTGATTTACTTAAGCCGTTAATCGTAATGGTCCGTCTTTTAATTTTTTCATTGAGTGAGGCAATACTAATATGTTTTCCTTCATATAAAAGTTTCTCATAAATCTCATCTGATAACACATAGATATTATGCTTCACTGCAAGGTCGGCGATCGCATTTAAAACCGCTTCCGTATAAACCACCCCAGTGGGGTTATTAGGACTGTTTAAAATAATCGCTTTCGTGTGTTCATTGATCAAACTTTCAACACGCTTTGCATCGAGTTGAAAGTTATTATCGGTCGTATCAACAAAGACCGGTTCCCCACCGGCAAGTTTCACCATTTCTGGATAACTCGTCCAATAAGGGGATGGAATCAATACTTCATCGCCTGGATTCAATAATACTTGGAATACATTATATAAAGCATGCTTCGCACCAGCAGAGACCACAATATTACTGGCTTCATACGCTAAGTTATTATCACGTTTCAGCTTCGCACAAATCGCTTCTTTTAAAGGCAAAATCCCAGCACTTGGGGTGTAGCGAATATGCCCTTTTTCAATAAATGTAATCGCTGCATCACGAATAAAGCTTGGGGTTTTAAAATCCGGTTCTCCAGAACTAAAGTTAATGATTTTTACCCCTTCAGCCTTTAACGCATTCGCTTTAGCGTTAATCGCTAATGTTTTTGATTCTTCAATATTTAAATGCTTTTTAGAAAGTTCTTTCATGAAGCAATCCCTCCTTAAGCTGGAAATACTTTACGGATAATCTCTAAAGCCCAATCAATTTCTTCTTTTTTAATGACCAGTGGTGGTGCTAAACGAATCGTATGGACATGGGTTTCTTTTGCTAAAATACCAAGTTCTTTTAATTGTTCCGTATACTGGCGTGCACCACCCGCCGCATCGGTTAACTCAATTGCGATAAATAACCCTTTACCTCGAACTACTTTGAAAAGTGGTGAATTAATCTTTCTAAGTTCTTCTAAAAAGTATGCCCCAAGTTCAGCACTACGCTCATCAAGTTTTTCATCGATTAAAACATCAAGTGCCGCCTCACCTGCCGCACATGCAAGTGGGTTCCCACCAAACGTACTACCGTGTGAGCCTGGCGTAATGACATCCATGATGTCTTTACGGCTAATCGCCGCTGATACAGGGAAGACGCCACCACTTAATGCTTTCCCAACAAGTAAAATATCTGGTTCTATATCATCATGCATAAAACAGAACATTTTTCCGGTACGGCAAAATCCTGTTTGAATCTCATCAGTAATTAATAACACATTGTTTTTCGTACAAATCTCACGCACTTTCTTTAAATACCCTTCATCTGGAATAATCACGCCAGCTTCCCCTTGAATCGGCTCTACTAAAAACGCCACCGTATTCGGCGTAATCGCTTCTTCTAATGCTTGAATATCATTAAAAGGAATATTTAAGAATCCCGGCATAAACGGCCCAAAGTCCTTACGCGCGTTCTCATCTGTTGAGAACCCAACAATCGTACTCGTACGACCGTGGAAATTACTTTTCGCTGTAATAATTTCTGCTTGTTGTGTCGGTACTTTCTTAATTTGGTATCCCCAACGACGCGCTATTTTAATCCCTGTCTCAACAGCCTCAGCACCGGTATTCATTGGTAGAGCCACTTCAAGATTCGAAACTTCACACAACTTCTTTAAAAAGCCACCTAAACGGTCGTTATAAAACGCCCGTGACGTTAACGTTAAGGTATCCATTTGATCCTTTACCGCTTGAATTACTTTCGGGTGTAAATGGCCTTGATTAACTGCCGAATACGCACTCAAACAATCTAAATACTTATTCCCCTCAGGATCCCAAACCCAAACCCCTTCAGCTTTACTGATCACCACAGGGATTGGTTTATAGTTTTTTGCACCATAAGTCGCTTCTAGTTCCATACATTGTTTTGATGTTTTCATAAATACCCTCTTTTCATTTAATATTTTAATTTAACACATTTTAAACTAAACTGCTTCACAGCCTATTTTACAAAGAAATTTAAAGACATACAAGGCTTTTTAAGAAATCGCTTACATTATTTTAAAAAATAAAAAAGAAGCACACCGTGCTTCACATTTATTATATTAAAAAGTTTCTAGTAATCTCACTCACAGCCCAACTAACAACCATCCATACCAAAAATGATAAAACGATATGATGCGCTGGCCCCACTAAAAAAGAGAGTATGCTTATACCCGTTGCAATTAAAAATGCAATACCCACAAACTCTGCTTCTCGTTCGATTTCATTTCCTACAACATATCCAACAAATGCGCCAAAAACAATCTGAATCAAGTAGACGATAATTACCATGATGTCCTCCTACAACAAAAAAATACACGTACATCTATATTATACACAAATAGACTGAATAATAAAACATCAATTTCACAGAAAAACCACCAAAAAAGGTGGTTTAGTGTTCATATATGTTTTTTATGCCACACGTTATTAGGGTTAGGGGGGATAACACGCACAATCACATAAAAAACATATATCATAAATAATTTTATCTTACTTTATTTTTTTTTACAAGGGTTTCCATAAAATTTAATAA
>SKIY01000088.1 GCA_007116205.1 Candidatus Izemoplasma sp.
CCTGGATTACTCATTTTAGTTAAAACAACAGTGTTTTTCATCAACCGTTTTTCCATTTGAAAATATTTGGCCAAGGCATAAATAATCAAGTCTCCATCAACAACACGGCCCGTATGATCAACAACAAGCGCACGATCACCATCGCCATCAAAACTAATCCCAATATCAAGATTATGGGTTTTGACAAGCGCTTCAATAGCCTCTATATGGGTTGAGCCACAGTCAAGATTAATATTCGACCCGTTCGGTGTATCATGAATAACTTTACACTCATCCACAAGCGGTGCGATAATCTTTTGCGCAATACCGCAAGTAGCGCCATTTGCACAATCTAAGCCCACACTCATATAAACATGTTCAAGCTGCATATTTTGAAACAATGTCTCATAAACTTCTGCAATCTTAGTGGTCTGCTTGAGATATCCTATTTCACTTGTTTGCGTATTCAGTGGTGTATCGAGCAATGCTTCTATTTTAAGTTCATCTTTTTCAGGGACTTTTTCACCCCGTTTAAACAGCTTCAACCCATTATCATAATACGGATTATGTGATGCGGTAATCATCACTGCATCCACTTCCAATACCCGTGCATAATACGCAAGCATCGGCGTTGAAACTACACCAACTTTTTCTACCGTAATGCCCGCACTCATCGCACCAGCCGCAACACTCGCAGCCAGCATATCCCCTGAAATTCGTGTATCTTGTCCAATCACCAGATGCTCAGTTTGTAAAACTGTTTTTAAACTTTGTCCAAGTTTAAACGCCAGTTCAGCATGTAAAAAGTCTCCAGCAATGCCACGAATACCATCAGTACCAAAATATTTCCCCATTGCATTCCCTCCTAAACAAACAACACTATTTAACGCTCAAAATCATCCATTATTCAACCGTAACGCTTTTGGCTAAATTTCTTGGTTTATCAATATCACATCCGCGCTGTAAAGCCGCATAATATGCAATCAACTGCGTTGGTAATACCATCATTGTAGGCCGTAAATACTCATGAACGTCCGGTAAGATAATCGCATCATCTTCTTCTGATAAGCTATCGATTGAAATCGTTACTGTCCGAGCACCGCGACTGCGAACCTCATCTAAATTACTGCGCGTATTTAACGCAATACGCTTATCCGATATAAGCCCAAATACAGGGGTGTTCTCTTCAATTAACGCAATCGTACCATGCTTTAACTCTCCAGCCGCAAATCCTTCAGCTTGGATATATGAAATCTCTTTTAGCTTCAATGCTGCTTCTAAAGAAACATAATAATCAACGCCACGGCCAATAAAGAACGCATTGCGTTTTGTTAAAACAGTTTTTGCCAATGTTTCAACCGCTTCGAAATCTGCAAGGTAAGACTCCATCGCGTGTGCCAGTTCTGATAACGCTTTACGGATATCAAAGGTTTGCTTGCCATAAGCATATGCAAGCAACGTTAAAACAATAAGCTGTGCCGTATAAGCCTTTGTTGAAGCGACCGCAATCTCTGGCCCCGCAAAAATTTCTAAAAAGTAATCCGCTTCCCGTGCAAGCGTTGAAGTCCTTACATTCGTAATCGTCAATACACGATGTTTGAGTTCTTTAATATGGACTAAACACGCTCTTAAATCCGCAGTTTCTCCACTTTGAGAAATCAAAACAAAAAACGGCTTCTCAGAAAATGTGGGCGCATGATATGCAAACTCACTGGCAATATGCACCTCAACAGGTAGATCCGTCATTTTCTCAAACAAGCGTTTACCGACAAATCCAGCATGCATACTCGTCCCCGCAGCTAAAACATAAACCCGGTCTGAATTGTTCAATGCTTCAATAATGTCTGGTTTGATTTTTAATACATCTTCATCAAAGTACTTATTGATAATTGTTCGAACGACAAGGGGTTGTTCCATAATTTCTTTTAACATAAAATGCGGATATGGTCCCATTTCTGCTAAATTATCATCAAAATCCATTGGTTCAAAAACCATTTCAACAGGACTATTTTCACGATTAAAGTAACTGACTTTATCTTTTTTAACCACCACGACAGAATAATCATCAAGCGGCGCAAAACAGTCACTATGTTTCGATAAAGCCACCAGATCGCTCGCAACGATAAACCCATTGTCACTTTTACCAAGTATAAGCGGACTTTTGTTTTTAGCCGCAACTAAACGATCAGGATGTTTTTGATCGAGAATTAACAACGCATATGAACCTTTTAATAGCCCTAACGTTTTTTGAACAGCATCTTTAGTAGACATGTTTTGAGCAAAAGAATCCAGCATCTGAACAATAACTTCCGTATCTGTTTCACTTTCTAATGTCATGCCATTTAAAAAATCTCTTTTTAATGCTTTATAGTTTTCAATAACACCATTGTGCACCACAACAAAACGTTTTGAATGCGATACATGCGGGTGGGCATTGATTTGATTCACCTTGCCATGCGTTGCCCATCGTGTGTGACCAATCCCAATGCTTGATCGCTCCGCATCTTTAGAAAGGGCTTCTAAATGCGCAACACGTCCCTGATCTTTGTACATATCAAAACGTTGTTTTTTTTCATTATAAAGACTTAATCCCGCAGAGTCATACCCGCGGTACTCTAATTTAAACAGGCCATTTAAAACAATAGCTTTTGCATCTTCATTCCCTAAATATCCCACTATTCCACACATTTTGTGTTCCCCCTTATGTACTTAAAACTGATATATATTATATCATACCCGTTTTGAAACCTCAATCACTAAAACGTGCGCTTTTGATGTAGCATTACTATCATATATCCATATACAAAAAGCGTATAAAGAATAATCCGATAAGGATAAACAAGACCAATCGTCTCCGCATTCATCACATGAATATTCATAAATAAAACATTTATAAAATAACCGACACCGCTAATTTGCTCAAGACTGACATCAAAGTCAATAAGCATTTCTGATGCAAAATAGCCAAGCAACACCGAAAAAACCGCAAACATATGATTAAACGCCAACGCGACACAACTCAATAAAAAACTATAAAACACAATAAAAACCGTCAAATCGATGAACAATATCGGTGTAAATAAATGGCTGAGCATACCGTGTGTTGCCCAGCCAATCACCCCGTAATAAAGCACCACAATACCTGTAAAAACGCATGATACAAAGACAATAATAATCATCTTTGAAAAAATTAAAACGCGATGATGGACACGTTGCAGTAAAACAATATCGGATGGGGACAAAATAAATAACTGAATCACTAAATACATAACAACAACTAAACTACTCAGTTTAATAAACCCAAATGTCTCCATAAAAAAATCTAATACATACAAATCTTGATAAACAACACGGTCAAACACTGGATCAAAAAAGCGACTAAACGCTATAAAAACCCCGATATTAAAAACTATAAAAACCATAAAAAATATTTGGGTCTTACGATGCATCAAATAATGTAAATGTAATCGCCATAAAATACTCATAACGCCACCTTCTTCGCGCCTAATACATCAAATACATCGGTTTGATGGGTCGCAATAACAAATGCTTCATCACTTTTTGCAATAAGCTTTACAAGTTGTTGTTGCGCAGTTTCATCTAAGCCTGATAACGGTTCATCTAACAAATAAAAATCTCGTATTTCCATCATCGCTTGAATCAAATGTATTTTTTGTTTCATTCCTTTTGATAAGGCTTTAAATGGTTTATCAAGATGCGTTTTTAACATAAACGCATCAATGAGCCACTGCAGACGAATCTTTGAGGCATTGCCTAGGCGTCTCAATAATGTTAAATACTGCCTTGCAGTTAAATATTCAGGATAATTAATCAGTTCCTCCGCATACATAAACGATCCCTTAAATTCTATCTCACCATCAAAACGTATTAAGCCAGCCATCGCTTTTAAGATTGTTGATTTACCAGAACCGTTTTCACCTACAAGCAATACCACGCGTGCCTGTGTATCAACCCCATCTACTGTAATAACCGCTTCTTTGTACGTCTTTTTAAACCCTTTAATCTTCAGCATAAAACACCACTTCTGCGTGGATACTCGCGTGAAATACATGAAACGGCTTTGTCCGAATAAACAAAAAATCATCGACGACCATACGGTGTTTTTCTCCGTTAAACAAATACTCAATAATAATCGGATATCGATGCATCGCAAACAAATCATCTCCATAGGCAAAAGGCACAACGTATGAACAAGTCATCATACTATCAAGGCGAATCGGACTAGATTGCAGCGATTTCTCACTTTGAACATCAATCGCTTCACCATAAACAGTTTCAAGCGTTAAAAAAGCATCCATATCACCTTCAAAAGTTCTCATATAAGCCATATTTGCAGCCACATTACTATTGAAGTTGACATCAATAATCTCAATGACTGAAGCCGTTTTATTTTCAAGACTAAAAATCAACCCGACACTATTAGGATATTGATCAAAGTGTTGATGGATATTAAAACGTGTATGCACACTTAAATGCTCAGAATCAAAAGCTTCAAACGTATAATGAAAACTGCCAATATCAAGCGTTAACTTTTCTCCGGAAAGGTATTCAACTACCAAACTTGCACGGTCAATATTTATTATTAAATCCTCAGCATATACCCCAATCGTAAATAAAAAATTATAACTATAAAAAGGCGCATTTAAAAAATCTACTGCCTCCACAAACTGCAACGTCTCTAAATCAACCGGAACAATCATCTCAGAATCTTCACACGTAATCGTTGTTCGAACAATTGCATCTTCTAATGTATGAATCGTTTCTTGATCATTAATCAAAAAAGGAACTGAAAACGTCTCTAATTCACTCGTATAGGCATACGTATGATTATTGCGCACACTATACGCTTGGAGTTTTTCATTACTATTCACAGCGCGTAAAGATAAAAACAACCCAATCCCTAATATAGTAATCACCGCAACACTAACGCCGAAGATCTTCATCAATAACCTCCTTAACAACACTAAAATATTCCGTCGTTAATACAAAAACTTCCCAACCACCTGTGCGCGCATTAATAAAGAAACGGTAATATTTGCCCACGCCATTCGTAATGTACCCCTCGCCATAGACAGCGACCTTTAACGCCGTATTCGGGTCAACTTTCATACGGATTTCAACCCGCTCTTCTTCAGTTGTTGATCGTTCATTACTAATGCGACCATCAATATTTGCATCCAGTCCTAAACTAAAACCGCGAACATTACCTGAGGTAGAGATTCCAATATTTCCTGATGCACTAAGCTGCACTTTTGATGACTCTGTTAAACGGAAATGGTAAGACTTGTTAATCGGGCTCGTCCCTTGATTGGTAATAACATACCGAGTTTCTTTTTGAAAAGTTACCGGTTCATTATTCATCACCGTCACTGTTCGCCATCCCCAAAACCTTCTACCACCAAGCATATCGTAATACTGTTCATAATCCGATTTCGTATAATCGCGCAGTAATTGACCCCCAAAGCGATCAAACCGAATCGATTGATACGTAAGATACTCACTCGCAAACACACTGCTTTGAACCATCATAAACGCAAACACAATAATAATACTTAACACTATTTTTTTCATAATACACCTCCACTTGATTGATACACCAA
This sequence comes from Candidatus Izemoplasma sp., assembly GCA_007116205.1. Classification (GTDB taxonomy): domain Bacteria; phylum Bacillota_I; class Bacilli_A; order Izemoplasmatales; family Izemoplasmataceae; genus SLQR01. The sequence continues at coordinate 5,601 of SKIY01000088.1, forward strand.
GTTAAGCTATATTTCTTCATAAAAAAAAGCGAATCTTACGATTCACTTTTGGTTTCTAAATATTGCTTAACAAATTTACGCCCATCATTTAACCCGATCTCATACCGTTTATCAATCAACGTTTGTGTAAAATCCATAATACCACGTAGGTTTTTACTTGGTTTAATGTAGTGAACTTTAACATCTTTAGGGACATGTGTTATCTTACGCCGCATTCTAAACAAATCAATAATGAAGATTTCTTTACACCCTAAATCAAGCAATGGCTTAATCGGCACATTATCTAACACACCACCATCATAATACGTTTCACCATTCATAACAACCGGCTTAAACACAACAGGAATTGCACAACTTGCTAATAAAGTTTTTTTAATCCCTTCTTCATCTAACGTGCGCAACAACGTATAACGACTTAAAGAATCCTTACGAAACGCATTGCGCAAGTTGATGCTTAACAGCTCGAAAAAACCAACATCTTCATCGCCCGCTAAACTCGTAGAAACATAAATATCACTATTATAAACAGCCTCATAACAAATCAGCTCATCAATCATCTTTTCCAGTTTATCGGTTTTATAAAACCCTTTAAAAACCAA
>SKIY01000068.1 GCA_007116205.1 Candidatus Izemoplasma sp.
AAATTTATTAATCTGGTTCGGGTTGTTTCTATTCATCTTATTTTTATACTTCTTTTTTGATGTATTAGCAAACGAATCTTTAAGTACAATGTTTAATACGCTCGGATTTGCAATGTTCACATTGCATATATCGATGAATGTAATTTTGGCGTTAATTACAAGTTCTATGCTTTCTTTAACACAAATTAATCTAAATTTAAATAAACGAGAGCCCGTTGGTTCTAACAGTATACCAGTATTGTCATTTATTTTTGGTTTATTGACCTTTGGATGTACCCCTTGCGTTATTGCGTTTTTAGCAGCTTTTGGGATTGCCTTTACACCCTTAGTTTTAGGCCCTGGCAATATCATTTGGAAAATCATCTTGCTCGGACTAATTTTAATCGCATACTTATATATTCTAAACAGTATAAACAAAGCAACTTGCAAGCCTAAAATTACTACTGAAACACAGTCTTAGACTGTGTTTTTTTAATGCCTATACTTATCCAAAAAAGCCATAAAATTACTTTTACTGCATGGTTTTTTGTACAATATTAATCATTGTGTTCGTTAACTCATACGCTTCTTTATACCGTCTTTGATCAGCTAAATATGCGCCGTAAATATCATAAGCAAGTTCAAGTTCAAAAAAAGCGCGCGCTGACAGTGAAGCATCATAAAAATCCTTTATACTCTTCTCATAAATATGCGCATCAACGATCTCTTTTTTAGATTCTAAAATCAACATCGTTAACGCTTTTTCATAGACATTAAATTTATCAGCTTCGGGGACAGCACCACTAGATTGTTTAACAAACTTATTAAATAGCCGTTTTTTCTTAAGGCGTAATGCACAATACGCCATAAAAGCATAGTACCGCATCGATTTATAATCAATGTCTTCCCCCATTTTAAGTGCTGAATCATAATCTTTTCTTAACATATACATTAGCACTAAGTGAATCTGTGAAACATGTGTTAACCATGTTATGCCTTCACGCTTTGCAAAATACAAGACGTTTTCAAATGCTTCTTTGACCCCAGTGTAATCATAAAGCTTCATATCATTGATTGCTATGAATAGCTGAAGATACAAAGTTCTGCGGAAGTTCGTATACTTTTCAAACCCAAGTAACGACTCCTTATAATAATCATTTGCAAGATTAATTTGATACTCATAGCTATATGCACAACCTAAAAAATACTGTATCAAAGGAATATACTTTTCTTCTGGCTGCACATCAAGTGCAAGGAGCATGTCTTTAATCGTCTCCATCGTGTCGGATAATGAAAAATGATACATGCCTCGATATAAGTAAAAGATACTTTGCATGTTTTCAGCACAAAGCGTTACTACGTTTGATATGACTGAAATATCAACCGCAATTTCGTTTACTTCTAAATTATGGACATGTGCGTGTGTACCAATCTTTAACAGCACATAATCAAATGCGTATAAAGAATTTAGATAATACGCTTCGTGTACCTGTACTCGTTTAAAATGACTTAAAACCTTTTGAGATTGCGCATAATAAATACCATCGTATATACGGACTTGCTCACGATCGAACAGACGATTTTTTTCTTCATCTTCTTCAAAATACATACCAAGAGCATGTTCAAGTTTAGAAAAAGTGCTTTCTGTTATAAGGTTTTTAGCATGTTCAATTTTATTCAATAACGTATGTGAAAGATTCGCTTTTTGTGCTAAGTCTCTTAATGCCAAACGCTTATACAACCTTTGGATGCGAACCAAACGGCCAAAAGCAGATAAATGATTGTTTACAGTCTCTAATGTTAACATCGTGTACCCCCTTACTACTCGAAGTTGTCTAATAATGCATTCAAACGTTTCAAAGCGCGTGCCCCTTGCGGTGGCAACACAAACAACTCAATATGATGCTTATTACATAACTGAATAATTTTATTTAACCATGTCTTTCGTAAATGCATATCTATCCGTATCACAATCAACACAATTTCTTGGCGAAAATCATAAACACAAAGATCAACACGCACACGCTTAAACAAATCATCCACGCCATTAAAAACCGTTTGTAAAGGGACACCTTTGACGGCTTTAAAACTTCCTTCAAGTTTTGATAACCGCTCAAGAACTTGATAAATGACTGGATTCATACCTAAGGGCTGCTTACTTTTGTTCATTCGACTAATTAAAAACGGATATAGCGTGTCGTTATTACTAACTAACCGTTTTACATGATTGAGGTCCCCAAAGACACGCAATCCTGGTATATCCAAAAAATATTGTAATGCTGGATGCGATTTCATCCAATCATACGTTTTTTGTTGTGTCATCTCGTGAATACTCAACGATAAAATTACTAATGATTTTTGGGTTGGTTTAAAAATGGTTTCTACATCGGTTATTCCATAGCGTTTCAAGGCTTTTTTAAGCCTTCTTTTTTGATCAGTAAACGGCGTCCGCACTGCAATATTTTTAGATAAAGATTGCGCATATCTTACAATCGCATCAACTTCAGAGCCCACACTATTTCCTTGAATATCTGTCGCAACAACCTCATGAACATATTGCGGCTCTGCTTCATAAAAACCTTCAGCGCCATATGTTTTTACGATGCGCGCATCTTGTGCAAACACCGTATCAAAAAGACGGTACTGCGCTGCATCATAAAAGAGCGGGACGTTTGATTGGCCATTTTTTGCATTGGTTTTGTGTGTAACGTCTTGATCGATCAGTGTAACTTTATCCGATAAGGCTAAGTCACTTATTTGATGACTTTTTGGATTGATGGCAACTAAACAATCAAAACTCTTTCGAATCCACGGTATATGTTGCGTTGTCGAAAGAATGATGACTGGAAATATTTGCTTTAACTGATGAAAATATACTGGTTTTTTAATCAAACGTAATAGTTTATATCGCATATCTTTAGGTTCACGATGCTTCTCAATATTTCTTAACTGTAAATACGCAGGGGTCTTTAACTTCAACGAACGTTCATGTAAATGTTTATTTAGTTCTACGTAATCATTATCTTTTTGATAAAGCGACCGAATATCACACGTCGATAATTTTGTGATGTATCGTTCGATGACACCATAAACACGCAACGCATCTAAAAATCTGCCTTGTCGGTGGTATAAGTCAGCTAAAGACTGTAACAATTTCACTTGATAGTATAGATTGTTTTGTTTAAATACATCGCTATCTAAGCGACCATAGTCTATCTGTTTAATATCTTGTATAACTACTTTTTCAATCGTTTCATATTGCTTTAACTGTTCAAACGCAGTTTCAATCCCTTCAGTTGTACGCAAATCAATACCCCCTGAGCCCACCGTTGTAATCTGGTGCAGGGGATCAATAATACACACTGTTTCATTATTGAGCAGTGCTGTTAGGCGAATATTATCGACGAGCTTATCGAAGTCATAATTATACCCATACGCAAGCGTTGTCATCGGATGTTTAAACATTGACATGAGCAATTGTCTTTGAGGAACATCTGCCCTATAAGGTGACGGCAATACATACGTTTTTCGTCCCAAATTTTTTGGTGTCATTTCTCCTAAAAACGCTTTTAACGGTCGTGTTAATTCCGTTTGTTCTAAATGCATTAAATGTGTGTTCTTCCAATCTTCATAATCACGTTTTTGCGTGAAATAAAATGCTGTTTCAATAAAGGGTGTGTTTGCTTTAAACTGTTGTTTCGTTTTTTCTAAATCAGTTGCACTGATTTGATGAAACCGATGCCGTAACACATGATTCAAATTTTGCTCTTTATGAATCCACACATCTCCTTCGATAAAGCTTTTCTTATCAACATCATAGCGCATCTCAACTGAAATGACCGGAATAAATGTATGCGCTTGTTCAATCGCTAAAATATTTTTTGACAATACCAAATTGTGCTTATAAGGGCTAAACGTTTCTATTGAAGTTTTCTCTGTATGTTTACGACGCTTCGCTTTCAACTGATAAAATATATACGATGACAAGCCAAATTTTACATTCGATTCATGTAAAAAATGATGACCGTTCGCCACTTCCTGTTCACTAAAACTCACCCATAATAGTTTAATATCTATAATATTTTTAACCGCAACACTCACCTGAGCTTTACTACCTATATCATCATACAAAAAAGCGTGTGCTTTAGTATCGTAGCGATGCACACGTATTTTATCCCGTGAAATTATCGATGTAATCAGTCCAACGGTTTCTGATTTATCACCGAACGGTGTTTGATGTGTTAAATGCATTAAACATCTATGTGTAAGCGCATCATAGATCTTCTTTCTAATTGCATTCATAAACACACCCCCCTAAATACATTTTATCAAACAAACACCTAACTAACAATAAAAAACCTCCGATACATCGGAGGTCTAACAATCAACATGTTCAGGACGCATATTACGAAAAATATACATCAGCCCTTTTACACTAAGTACACTCATAAAAGCAATGGTTCCTAATTTACCACCCGCACCCCCAAAATAAGGCGCACTAAAAATAAATATTAACCCAAACAAGATTCCTGCCACAAACATAGGCACCTCATCTTCAAAACGATTGGTTCCACTCATACCAACAAAACTTGCCCCAATCACCACAACCGCATAAGTTGTGCCTTGTTCTGAAAAAATCAACGGTAACAAAAGCCCTGCGAGCACACCAATGGCCCCACTCGCTAAAACAGGTCCCCATTTTAAACGAATACTTAACATATAAGTAACAACGGCCGCAACAACACTAAAGACAACAATCAAAAGTTGTACCGTTACTTCATAGTGAGACCCCTCTAAAAACACACCACGCAGTGCCACCGTCGAAACCAATGCCCCTGATAAAGCAATCGTCCCAAGTTTACCCCCGTAGCCATTAAAAATGTCTTTAGCTAGAACAAATATACTACTCGCCAACAACGTCGCCAGCGTGAACTGCCAAAACCCAAATAATGCTGGGCTAGACATCCCCACAAAACTACCGCAATAAATCGGTACTTGATATGGTTTTACAAATATTGCAGCGAAAACACCCACAATACCTGCCCCCAATACCGCCGATTCCAAAACAATGTTTAAACCATAAGCAGCATACGATCCTAAAGCAACCGTCACAAAAAGCATTATCGATGATTTAGAAGCAATCATCACAGCCGCCTTATTGGCGACCTCTTCTTTATAGACACGAATCATAGCATACGTGCACCCAATCGCAAAAACAATAAATACGACTAAAAAAACCAAGTAATTGACTACAAGATTATATAAGGTGGTCGCAAATAAAATACAAACAAACGCTGCAAGTAACGTAAACCCAACCGTTCGCGAAACCTTCATATTATATAACCTCTAATTGTTTACCAACGGTCTTAAATGCCGATATCGCCTTATCTAAATCCGCTTTAGTATGGCTCGCACTAAGCATTACACGACAACGTCCTTTACCTTTTGCCACAGTTGGATAAACAATTCCAGACACAAAAACGCCTGCTTCTAGTAATAGCTTAGAAAACGCCATCGTTTTCGCCTCAGATCCAATCATCACTGGTGTAATCGGTGTCTCGCTAATCCCGATATCAAAGCCAAGTTCTTTTAAAGCTTTTTTAAAATAACGCGCATTCTCCCATAACTTTTCTGTATAATGCTCACTTTCCATGAGCATCTTAACCGATTCAATGGTTGCTGCAGTTGCTGCCGGCGGTAAAGCCGTTGAGAACAATAAAGGTCTAGCACGATGTAAAAGCCATTCTTTCACATTTTTTTTCGTTGCTACATAACCACCAATCACGCCGATCGCTTTCGAAAGTGTCCCAATAATAAAATCAATTTCTCCATGCAATCCAAAGTGATCAACCGTTCCACGACCACTTTTACCTAATACACCACTACCATGTGCATCGTCAACATACGTAAGGCATTGATAATTTTTAGCAATGCGAACAATATCAGGTAATGGTGCTATATCGCCATCCATCGAAAAAACACCATCAGTAATAATCAAGACATTTTTATAATTATCGCGTTTTTCTTTAACAATACGTTCTAAATCTTCCATATCATTATGTTTGTAAACTGCTTTATCAGCTCTAGACAACCGAACACCATCAATAATAGATGCGTGGTTTAAAGCATCACTAATGATTAAATCCCCGCGTTCAGTAATCGCTTGAATGGTTCCGATATTACAGTTTAAACCCGACTGAAAACACATCACTGC
>SKIY01000016.1 GCA_007116205.1 Candidatus Izemoplasma sp.
ACGCAGGTAGTGTTACGAGGTGCTCTCCACCAATCATTAAAGGTTTTTTATGATCTTTAATTAAAGTAGCTACAGTATTTTTTATCGTTTCTAATGTTTTATGCTTGTTGCCGAAAGTCATCTCCAAATCACCAATATCGGTAATTGATCTATCTGTTAAATCTTTGTCGAGATAAGGAGAGTATGTTTCTAATCCTTCTGAATCGATGCGGATGGCTTGGGGTGCAAAGCGTGTTCCTGGACGATAACTTGTAGTACCATCAAATGGCGCACCAAACAATACGATATCAGCGTCTTTATACTCAGCGTTACAGCTGATAAATGTCAAGGTGTTAGCGCGCATTTTTTAGTGCATCCTTAACATAAGTTGGCAACATAAAGGCACCCTTGTGAATGTCTGAGTTGTAATAGTTTGTTTTTAAGTTTAGTGCTTCCCACGCTGCCATTTTATGGTCTTTAATAGGGTGGAATTTTTTAGATGCAAAACCGAACAACCAATGTCCAGAAGGGTAAGTGGGTTGATGAAACTGATAGACTTCTGCAATAGGAAATAAATCTTTAATTTTAGCATGGGCTCTTATCATTTCGTGTTTTTGCTCATTAAAGTATGGCGATTCATGTTGGTTAATTAAAATGCCATCATTTGATAAAGCACGATAACAGTTATCATAAAAGGCTTTTGTAAATAAACCTTCTCCTGGACCGATCGGATCGGTTGAATCTACCAAAATCAAATCATAGCTTTCTTTATCAGCGTTTTTAACAAACGCTAAGCCATCTTCAAAGAACAAATGAATCCGATTATCTTGATCAAGCGTTTTAGCAGTTAGTGGTAGATATTTTTGGCTTAAACGAACAACACGCTCATCAATTTCAACCATGTCTATTTTTTCAATACCGCTGTATCTAGCGATTTCCCGTGCGGTACCACCATCACCACCACCAATGATTAAAACACGTTTAATGTTTGGGTTAACCGCCATAGGAACATGACTAATCATGTCGTGATATATAAACTCATCTTTTTCATTCACCATCATTAAACCATCTAAGGTGAAAAATGTTCCAAAGGTATCAGAGCGATAAAAATCAATGGTTTGAAAAGGTGACACTTCACTATGAAGACGTTCAACATCTAAAATAGTGAAGTGGACTGATTTTGTCCAAGGTTCTGTGTAATGTATTTTTTTCATAAAAACCTCCTTAAGGTTTAAGGACTTTAATATAAACATTTGTATCTTTTTGATGTGCGCCAATTAAAATATTGCCTTCTTTTGATAGGTATGCGTAGTCGTTAATAATTGCTTGTGTTATTTTTTCTCCGGGAACAACCAAGGGGATACCAGGTGGGTAGACCATAATTGAGTCAGCAGAAATCATGTCGATTGATTTTGAAAGCGCAATTAACATACTCGGCGCAAAAAATGCGTGACGCGGAGTGAACACCATTTCCGGAATACGTAGTTTTACATGTTTCACTGTTTTTTTAGGGTTTAATGCGTGTTTACTTGTAAAATCTTTAAAAGCCTCGTATAAAGCATTTAAACTTGTTTTTGTGTCACCTAAACTCACTACCGCTAAGACGACATGACTTTCCCCAAGTTCTAACTGGATGTTATAGCGGGCTTTGAAATAGTCATACACTTTAAACCCACTCATGCCGTAAGCACTGACATCTATGGTGATTTTTGTAATATCAAACCCATGCATCGCATCATTATCAAGTAAATGATCACTTAAAACTTGAATGCCTGGTAGATTATTTAGTTTTTGGACAGTGGTTTTTACAAGCGGTAAAAGTGTTTTAAACCTTGAACTACTCTCTAGGGCAAGCTGTTTTCTAGCGATATCAAGCGATGCTAGAAGTAAATAGCTTGCACTTGAGGTTTGAAATAAGTTGACTGTAGAGCGGACACGGCTATACGGAATGATACCATTATTGTGCAGTAAAATAGAACTTTGTGTTAATGAACCACCCGTTTTATGCATACTGATAGTGGCCATATCTGCACCGAGTACAGTTGCCGATTGTGGAAAATCATTGTGCAATGAAAAGTGACTACCGTGCGATTGGTCTGCTAAAACCGCCATATTGTGTTGATGGGCATAATTTGCAATTGTTTTAAAATCTGAGGTATAGCCAAAATAAGTAGGGTGTAATAAGAAGACCGCTTTAGCATCTGGATGCGCATCGATTGCTTTGATAACATCCGCACTGCGAACGCCCATTGATACACCACTAAATTCATCAATGTGTGGAGCAATATAGATAGGAACAGCACCCGCTAAAACAATAGCGTTAAATGCCGATTTGTGAATGTTTCTAGGAAGGATGATTTTATCACCATCAGTACAAGTGGATAAAATCATATTTTGAACACCACTTGTCGACCCGTTTACTAAAAAGAATGCGTGGTCTGCTTGAAATAAGTCCGCAGCTAATGCTTCGGCTTCTTTGATAACGCCGATGGGATTAGATAGGGAGTCCAGCTCTTTCATACTGTTGACGTCAAGCTTGAAAATATCTGCGCCAACTGCATCCTTAAATTCCTTAGGTATGCCATTTCCCAGTTTATGTCCAGGGACATCAAAGGCTATAGGGTTGCTTTTTAAACCATAGTCAATTAACGCATCATAAAGGGGTGCTTTTTGATGGTTATTTTTCATATAGATTCATCCCATAATAGATTTCTTTCATTTCTTGTTTTAATGAGTTGAGTAAATTTTTTTGTCGGTTTGGAGTAAGTTCATCTTTTTTCTTACCAAAAAGATAATTATCAAGATTTAGTTCTTTTAACATCATTTTGGTATGGAAGATGTTTTCTTGATAAATATTTACATCGATCAGTTTATACCGTTCCACAGTGTTTTCATCAATATAATCTTGAATGGTATCAATATCGTGATCGATAAAAACCTTTTTCCCATTAGCTAAACGGGTGAACCCACGGACACGATAGTCAACTGTAATGATGTCTGAATCGAAACTTGCAATAAGATAATCTAATGCATTAAGTGGTGAAATCTCACCACAGGTAGAGACATCAATATCAACGCGAAAAGTTGACACCCCTTTTTCTGGATGTGACTCTGGGTAAGAATGTACAGTGATATGCGATTTATCAAGATGACCAACGACAGTATGGTTTTTCGGACTGATGATGCCTCGGTTACATGAATCATCAAGTGCATATACTGGGACTTCCTCTTCACTAATGAGTATCGTAACACTCGCCCCTTGAGGTTCATAATCTTGTTTTGAGATATTGAGAATACTCGCCCCAATTTTATTCGTGACGTTTTCTAAAATCTCTGTTAGTCTTTTTGAGTTGTAGACTTCGTCAATATACTCAATATAGGCTTCACGCTCTTTTTTTGTTTCAGTTATACAAATATCATAGATATTAAATGAGAGCGATTTGGTTAAATTGTTGAACCCGTATAAGGCCAATTTCGGTTTTTCCATAAGAACCTCCTTTAGTTGCGAACTGCTTCTTTCAGTGCGTCTATGCGATCTATTTTTTCCCACGGTAAGTCTAAATCATTCCGACCAAAGTGTCCATACGCTGCAGTTTGCTTGTATATAGGACGTTTTAAGTCGAGCATTTCAATAATTGCACGCGGTCTTAGGTCGAAAACCTTACGAATCGCACTTTCAATAACTTCATCACTATGTGAACTGGTTCCAAAAGTATCAACACGGACACTTGTAGGTTCAGCAACACCAATGGCATATGATAGTTGTACTTCGCAACGTTTCGCAAGTTTAGCCGCAACAATGTTCTTAGCGACATAGCGCGCAGCATAAGCAGCACTGCGGTCAACTTTTGTGGCGTCTTTACCACTAAACGCACCGCCACCATGACGTGCGTAACCACCATAAGTATCAACAATAATTTTACGTCCAGTTAACCCTGCATCACCATGAGGGCCACCAATCACGAATTTACCTGTTGGATTGATAAAGATTTTGGTTTGTTCATCAATGAGTTCACTCGGTATGACAGCGTTAATAACATGTTCGCGAATGTCTTCATGAATTTGTGATTGTTTGATGTTTGGCGCGTGTTGGCTTGAAACAACAATAGCATCTGCACGCATCGGTTTATCTTCACTGTCGAACTCTAAGGTAACTTGTGTTTTACCATCAGGACGTAGATAAGAACAGGTTCCATTTTTACGAACTTCAGTAAGACGGCGTGCCAGTTTACTAGCTAAAACTGCTGTAAGCGGCATATACTCAGGTGTTTCATCAGTAGCGTAACCAAACATAATTCCTTGATCGCCAGCGCCTTGTTCTAAATAAGCGCCTTTACCTTCATCAACGCCTTGTGCAATATCTGGTGATTGTGGGTCAATCGCGACTAAAACACCCATTGTCTCAGCATCAAAGCCATATTTACCACGATCGTATCCAATTTCTTTCACGGTTTCTCTAACGATGCGTTGGATATCGACATAGGTTGTTGTGGTGATTTCACCCATGACTAAAACAAGCCCTGTGGTAACCGCTGTTTCACAAGCGACACGAGCGTCTTTATCATCGGCTAAAATACTATCTAAAATGGCATCGGAAATTTGGTCGCATATTTTGTCTGGATGCCCTTCTGTAACGGATTCTGAGGTGAATAATTTTTTATTAATCATAATTTATTTCCTTTCTAGTACATAGTCTATACTATTGTATCAAAAAGCGTTTAAATAGCAAGTAAAAAATAACAGTATGTTTAATTATTTTGTTTAGTAAAAGTAAACAATAACAATGTATAGCAAAAAAAGCATAAAAATTATGCTTTCAATGACTTTAAGAGGGTTTCTACATGGTGTTTTGCTTTCACATTCACATAGCTTTTTACAACTTTACCATCGGTATCTAAAATGAAAGTACTTCTTACAACACCCATATAGGTTTTTCCATACATCTGTTTTTCCTTTAAAACATCAAATGCTTTTATGAGTGCTTGTTCTTTGTCACTTAAAAGTAAAATTGATAAATCGTGTTTATTAGTAAAGTTTACATGCGAACGTACTGAATCTTTACTAACGCCGATTATTTTATAGTCCAGTGCTGAAAAAGCTTCTTGGTAATATGAAAAGTCTTTCGCTTCTAATGTACAACCGGTTGTGTTGTCTTTAGGGTAAAAATAAAGAATGACTTTTTGTCCTTTAAAGTCGGAAAGTTTATGTGTCTTATTGTCATTGCCCATTAATTCGATATTTAGGTACTCCATGGATTACTCCTTTTTAATACTTTTTTTTCTCTCTGGGACAGGATCATACCCACCCTTTGAGAATGGATTACAGCGGAGAATGCGATAAATAGATAGCCATAAAGCAACAAAAAAATTTCTTTTTTGAAAAGATTCTTTTGCATACTGACTGCAAGTAGGCCGATAACGGCATGTTGGTGTGGTGTTCTTTGTTAGGGATTGATAGGCATTGATAAGTTTTATTGCTAATTTACGCATATCACACCTCCTTATTTTAATCATATCAAAGGTCTATTTGTTGTTCAAGAAAGATAACTTTAAAGTGTGTATTTAACCCTTAATATATTAGACAAATAGTAGTGTTATGTGGTAAAATACCTTTTGGTGATATTATGGAAAACCAAAATGATGTAGAACTATTTTACAACTTTTTAAACGATTTGTCTGAACAGTTTACAAAAATTTATAAGCTTTCGTATTTAGAAGGTGTCAATGAAGCGTTGAATTACCTTTTAGATGATACGATTCAAACAGAGGTTACGTCTGAAGATTTAAGTATGTTTTCAAAGGAAAAAGCAAAGGTTTCAGAGGTTACTTTTGATAAGGAGAGCATTCGTAAAGCTTATCAACTGGCAATGTTACAAGGGTTTAAATATGATCAAATAACGAATGCGCAAATGACACCGGATTCAATTGGGATATTTATAGCCTACCTTATTAAAAAACTGTATGGAAAGCATTTTCCACAGGTGCTACTTGATCCCCTTATTGGTACGGGGAATCTATTAGCTACCGTTGCGAATCATAGTGAGACACCGTTTGAAGTGATTGGTATTGATGATGATCCATTAATGTGTGCATTATCAAGAAATATCTATGATGCTTTAAGTATGAAAAATCAAGTTTTTTGCCAAGATACTATAAGTTATCAATCTCAACCGGTAGATATGATTGTTACAGATTTTCCACCGGATAAAGTTGATGATAAATTCGGATATTTTCCTTATCCTGTCATTATGCATCATTTAGAGCACTTGAAAGCGGGACACTATTTTCTTGCGCTTATAGAGAATCGTTTTTTTGAGCAGAAACAAAGTGCATTATTTAGAGAAAAACTTGCTGAGAAGGCACATTTATTTGGTTTAATTAAGTTGGATGAAGGCTTGTTTAAAAACCATCCTCAAAGTATATTAATTATGAAGAAAAAAATAGATCAAAAGGAAACCATCGATGATTTTTTACTAGTTGATTTACCAAGTTTCACAGATCGTGATGCCTTTCATAAGGCCTTGGTTAAAATGGATCAATGGTTTGCTAAGAAAGAGGTAGATGTACAATGAAAATTATGGCGGTAAATGCTGGTAGTTCGTCTCTTAAGTTTCAACTTTTGGAGATGCCAAGCGAGCGAGTTGTCACAAGTGGTGTCGTTGAACGCATTGGTTTGCCAAATGCTGTTTTCACGATAAAAGTTGATGGAGAGAAGCATTCTGATACGTTAGAAATACCAGATCATACGATTGCGGTTGAATTACTGCTTAAACAGCTTGTGAGTTTGAAAATTGTTGATAGTTACGATGATATTGCAGGTGTTGGTCATCGCGTTGTACACGGTGGTGAAAAATTTAGTGATTCAGTATTAATTAATGATGAAGTTATTGCGGCTATTGAAGCGGTTAGTGATTTAGCGCCGTTACATAATCCAGCGAACTTAACTGGTATTCACGCTTTTACAAAAGCGTTACCAGAAGCACCACAAGTCGCAGTTTTTGATACAGCTTTCCATCAAACCATGCGTGAAGAAGCATATATGTATTCAACACCATATGAGTGGTATGAAAAATATGGTGTCCGTAAATATGGTTTTCATGGAACAAGTCATAAGTATGTTTCACATCGCACTGCAGCGATGCTTGATAAAGATATTAAGTCACTAAAAATCATTGTGCTTCACATTGGTAATGGAGCAAGTATCTGTGCTGTTGATGGTGGTGTTAGTGTTGATACTTCAATGGGATTTACGCCATTAGCAGGTATCTCAATGGGAACGCGTAGCGGGGATATTGATCCAGCTATTGTAGAGTTCATTTCAACAAAGGAAAATAAGACTGTGCAACAGGTTATGAACGACTTAAATAAAAGCTCTGGTTATTTAGGTGTTAGTCGTGTTTCATCCGACTCAAGAGATTTGTGGGATGCTGCATATAAAGGTGATAAGAAGAGTTTATTAGCAATTAAAAAGCAAGCTAAAATGATTGCTGATTATATTGGAGCTTATTACATCTTAATGGGTGGTGTTGATGCGATTACATTTACAGCTGGTGTTGGTGAAAACGCACCGAATACCCGTGAAATGATTGTGGATCGCTTAGAAGCATTAGGAGCTAAGCTTGACCATAAAGCCAATGAGGCGCGTGGTGTTGAAACCATTATTTCAAGTGCAGATTCGAAAGTTAATTTGCTATTGGTTCCAACCGATGAAGAAGTTATGATTGCGCGCGATACGATAAGATTAATGGAAAAATAATAATACTTAAAGAAAAAAGCGATTAAAAACGTATTATACGATTGAGGAGGTATAATATGAAAACAGTCGCTTTTTTATTTTTATGTGTATTTATGTTACATCACGTTGGGGTTGTTCGGGCTGATACCGAGAATGTCTTGGATTCAGAAGTCGAAACAAGCTATGAACACAACGGAGAGTTTATGGAACTTGTTATTGAGGTTACAGGGAAACATCACTTCGAAACGCGGATTGGGCGTTTAGGAGAAAAGTATATGTTAAACGGGATGAGTGGATTTGGTGAACGCTTTGTGTTCTATGGATATATTGAAGTGTTGACGGATACTTACCGGACTCAAAATGCATTTGTTTTTACTTTGGATACAGAAGGAAATATTGTTTATGAGTGGATTTCTGAAGACCAAGAACACGTCAGTGAAATTGTTCAGTATTACACACTTGGGGAGAAGATTGTCTTACAAATGCATAAGCAAGTTACGATTGACAATCGGTATAATGAATTTTTGAGTACGTATTTCTTCACTTTAGAAGAAGCAGTAGATTTTGAGTCGAGGATTTCAGTTCCTGAAAGATTAAATCATGGGGTTGTCTTTGATGATGTGCTTTATTTAGGTGTATATGAAAACCGAGATTATTTATATGCAATCAATCATGACTTTGAGCTTTATGATGATGATGTTGTTTATGGCATCATTAATCAGCAAGCTTACGTTGGTAAGGCAAACGGCTTTGTGATGAATCCTGCGCGGGTAGGGAGTGAAGTTGTTTTTGGGTATTTTGAGATTGACTATCCTGGACACTATGTGATTGAACTGAGGGATGAAAATGTTCATTTTACCGTTGACCCAGTCATATCAGGCGTGACTGATGAAGGGGTATATAATGGTAGTGTTAAAATCGATGTTTCATCAGGATATATTTTAAAAAATGGCCAAGTGTTTTCCCTCGACAGTCATATTGATGCGCCTGGTTATTATGATATAACTGTCGAAGGGTTAAATGGCTATGAAAAGACTATTAGTTTTACGATCACGTCAAATATTGATGGTATTTTTGATGGACAAACCTATCAAGACGAAAGAATCCTTACTTTTAAAGGTGAGGGCTATCTGAATAATCGTTTGATCGCTTCTGGGCTAGTTATAGATGAAGCAGGTGAATACAATTTAAGAATAATTGGTGAAAACGGGTATGTAGAGCAACATCATTTTAAGATTGAATTTTCTGATAACGGCTCATCCGGTAATAATATCATGTTATATATGGAAATCGGATTACTCGTGAGTGCAGTTTTATTGGTGGGTGGATGGTTTGCGTATCAAAAGTTTCTAAAAAAATGATGCAGAAATGCATCGTTTTTTTGTAAAATTAAAAGCGTACAAGCGGTTTTCATGGTACAATGAATGCACGAAGAGAGTGTGGTTTTAATGCGATTTACGAGTTTGTTTTTAGAAAGTGGTTACAGTTTTAATGGCTCTAATGTATTACTTGAGTCATTACTTAGTCATGCGAAAAAAGCGCATTATGATGTTGTCACACTTACGGATTCAAAAATGCATTATGCGTATACTTTTTACCAGCAGGTAAAAGCTACGGGTATGGATCCTGTGATTGGACTTCAAGTTAAGTTAGAGCCACTTTTAGATGGTGATTATATTCACGTTACTTGTTATGCGCAGAGTTCTATAGGGTTTAAAAACTTATTAAAACTATCTAGTTTGCAAAGTTTTAATGGAAAAATGCCACTCAAGCTATTCAGTAAGTATTTAAAAGGAATATCTGTAGTTATTGGCATTCATATGGGTGAAGTTGTTAAATATTTAAACGATCAACACCATTTAACACTATTAATCAATGAAATAAAATCGGTTCACGCTCAATTATACCTTGCCTATAACCCTGCGATTCCGGTTATAAAACAAGATGTAGTGCCTGTTTTATATGTAGATTATGTTCGTTTTGTGGGTAAAGAAGACTATGCTGTTTTTAGTGCGTTGAAAAAGATTTTTCAGTTGCCAGAGGAACCAATGTTTGAAGATGTCCCAGGCTATTTAAAGTCTGACGGGTATTTTGATGATATTGAAGATAGCTATAAAGATGGTGTAGACGCATTTATTGAAGCACATATTTTTGATTTAGATATGAAAGCACCAGATTTACCACGGTATAAAGATACCCAAGGACTTACAAGTCAAAAATACTTGAAAGCATTAGCCCATAAAGGGATGAATAAGCGAATTAAAGGTAAAGATGTTGATGCAACGTTGTATTCAAAACGACTCGTTGAAGAACTAATGACGATTCATGAGTTAGGGTATGATGATTATTTTCTTATTGTATGGGATGTTGTACGATTTGCGAAACGAGAGGGCTATCTTGTAGGACCAGGACGAGGGAGTGCACCAGGGAGTTTGGTGGCGTATAGTTTAGGGATTACTGATGTCGATCCTATTGAGTTTGATTTGTTGTTCGAACGATTTTTAAACAAAGCGCGACAAACGATGCCAGATATCGATATTGATTTTCCAGACTATGCTAGAGACGCAATTATTGAGTATACTAAGTCAAGATATGGACAAGCTTTTGTTTCTTATATTTGTACATTTGGTACGTTTTTAAAACGAAGTGCTTTAAGGGATAGTGCGCGTGCTTTTAATGTGGAAGCTAAATACGTCAACGAAATGGCGAAGCGTTTAAATGCATATGACTATATTCATGATATGGTAGCGGAAGATAAAGATGTCCAAAACCGAATTGAACAGCATGAAAATATCGCGTTGTGGTTAAACGCTGCTAGTAAAATACAAGGGCTACCTAAACATGTCGGCACGCATGCGGCTGGTGTTGTTTTGTCTAGTGAGCCAATTGTAGAATATACTGCGATTCAACCAGGGTTAAATAACAGTTATCAAACCCAGTATGCGATGGAAGATTTAGAACGCATTGGGTTGTTAAAGATGGATTTTTTAGGATTGAGAAATTTGTCGATGATT
This sequence comes from Candidatus Izemoplasma sp., assembly GCA_007116205.1. Taxonomy (GTDB): domain Bacteria; phylum Bacillota_I; class Bacilli_A; order Izemoplasmatales; family Izemoplasmataceae; genus SLQR01. The sequence goes on from SKIY01000016.1 coordinate 10,728, forward strand.
GAGACAATTATTAACGATATTGATTCACACGAGCATCATCGCCTCAATATGTATCAATTACCTTTAGATGATGAGAAAACATTCACGTTATTACGCGAGGGGTCGACGACCGGTATTTTTCAGCTAGAGTCACCAGGTATGAGACGATTGATTAAAGCGATGAAAATACGTTCTTTTGATGACATTGTGGTGATTTTAGCACTTTATAGACCAGGACCGATGGAAAGTATTCCTGATTATTTAAAGCGGCGTGAAAAACGGGTGAAAATAACTTATCTGCATGAAACTTTAAAACCAATTTTAGAACCCACAGAAGGTATCTTGTTGTATCAAGAACAAATTATGGCGATTGCTTCAGCGTTTGCTGGGTATTCTATGCAAGAAGCAGATTTGTTAAGAAGAGCGGTTAGTAAAAAGGATGGCTCTGTTTTAGAAACTGAACGTGCTAGGTTTGTTCGTAAGTCATATGAAAATGGTAAATCTAAAACGCTTGCGAATGCGATTTACGACTATATTGTAAAGTTTGCGAATTATGGATTTAATAAAAGTCATTCAGTGGCTTATGGATTAATTAGTTATTGGATGGCATATTTAAAAGCAAATTATCCAGCATATTTTATCGGTGTTTTGATGCAAAATGCATTATCGAATGAAGGATTGATGAAAGCGTACATTCAAGAAGCTATGCAGCTTAAGATTACTGTGGTAGGACCGGATGTGAATATAAGTAGTCATCGCTTTGTGTTTAAAGAACAGAAATTGTACTATCCTTTGATAGGTATTAAAAATATTGGAAAATCGGTGCTTAGTATTATTGATTCTGCGCGACAAGATGGGATGTTTGAGCATTTTGCAGATTTTGTTTCGCGGACTAAAGCGGGTGTAAATAAGCGCTCTTATCAGTATTTGATTTATGCGGGCGCTTGTGATATTTTTGGTATGAATAAAAAGACGATGATTGAAAATATTGATGCATTATTACAGTTTTTAGATTATCAAGGTGTTGGTGCGATTAATGAGTTTGTTTATGATCAACACGAGGAGTTTGAACAAGATCAGTTGAAACATTTTGAAAAAGAAGCGTTAGGTTTTTCGTTTAAATATGATGCTTTAAGTAAGTATATGCATTTGTATGAAGAGTCAGATGTGTATGCGCCGAGTGAGGTTTTAGACATACCACTAGAAAAGCCAATTAAAATGTTGGCTTTGGTTGGGCGCATTCATGAAATTACCACAAAAAAAGGCGATAAAATGGCATTTTTGACTCTTGAAGATAAAACTGAAAAAGTTGATGCCGTGTGTTTTCCTGGTGTATATCATCAGAGTGTTGATGTTTTAAAGGTAGATGGTGTATTCTATCTTAAAGGTAGGCTGACTTTGAAAGATAGTAAACGTCAGTTTGTTGTTGAAGAAGTCAAAATTGTTGACTAACTGTATGCTATAATAATTATAAGAAGGTGATTTTATGCGTAACATTGCAGTGTTAACCTCTGGTGGTGATGCACCGGGGATGAATATGGCGATTCGGACTATTGTCCGCAGTGGCTTTCATTATGGGTTTAATGTCTACGGTGTCTATAATGGTTATAAAGGACTTGTTAAAGGTGAAATTAAAGCATTAAATCGAGAGTCTGTCTCACGTATTTTAAACCGTGGAGGCACAATCTTAGGCAGCGCGAGATATGAACAGTTTAAGGAAGAAAAATATCAAAAAATCGCGGTCAAGAATTTAAAAGATCGTAATATTGATGGTCTAATTGTTATTGGTGGCGATGGGACATTCCGTGGCGCTTTGGATTTACATAAGTTCGGCATTAAGTGTATTGGGTTACCCGGAACGATTGATAATGATATTCCTTCAACAGATTATACAATTGGATTTTATACGGCATTAAATACTGCGGTTGAGGCCATTGATCGCTTACGCGACACCTCTTTTTCTCATCGTCGTTGTAGTGTGGTTGAAGTGATGGGAAGAAACTGTGGTGATTTAGCGCTCTATGCAGGGATTGCTGTGGGAAGTGAATTTATTATTACACCCGAAACGGGTTATGACCGAAAAAAGACTTTAGAGGCTGTAAAGGGGTCGTATCGCCGAAATAAACGCCATGCAGTCGTTGTTGTTACTGAAAATATGTTAGATGTTAATGCATTAGCGAAAACGATAGAAGAAGAAGTCGGGTATGAAACTCGAGCGACTGTTCTCGGTCATGTACAAAGGGGCGGGACACCATCTGCTTTTGATCGTGTTTTAGCAACGGAGATGGCTGAAAGTGCGGTAGAGTTATTAAGCCGAGATGTCGGTGGTAAAATCGTTGCTTTAAAAGGGATGGATATTATTGATGTTGATATTGAGCAGGCTTTAAAAATGAAAAAAGAAGTATCAAATAAACGGTATGGACTAGTTGGAAAGCTGGTTCGTTAGGAGGCAATATGATACCATTTAATCAAACGAAAATTATTTGTACGATCGGACCCGCTACTGAATCTGAGACGATGATGAGACGGCTCGTTTTAGCAGGGATGGATGTTATTCGACTGAATTTCTCTCATTCGACGCACGATGAACACGAAGTAAGATTAAATACGCTTAAAAAACTTAACAAGGAATTAAATACTAACGTAGCATCGTTGGTTGATACCAAAGGACCAGAGATTCGAACCCATAAATTTGTTGATGGACAAGCTACGGTTCAATTTGGTTCTACAGTAAATATTTATATGGATGAAATACTTGGCGATGCAACAAAGTTTAGTGTCAATTATCCAGAGTTGTATAAAGATGTCGATATCGGTGGCACTATTGTCGTTGATGACGGGTATTTGTCTTTGAAAGTTGTCGATGTAGATTTTGAAGATAAAATTATCGTGACTGAATCTTATAATACCCACACGATACGAGATCGTAGGGGTATTAATGTCCCAGGAATGACTTTAAATTTAGAATACTTGTCGGATAAAGATATTAGTGATATTAAGTGGGCCTGTAAACATGATGTGGATTTTATTGCAGCGTCGTTTGTACGCAATAAAAATGATGTTGAACTGATTAGACAGCTATTAGATGATCACGGGGGTCAACGCATTCAAATTATTGCAAAAATAGAAAATCAAGAAGGCGTCAACAATCTAGATGAAATTACTGATATTGCTGATGGTGTGATGATTGCTCGAGGCGATTTAGGGGTAGAAGTCCCTCCGGCTGAAGTACCAGTTATACAAAAACACATTATAGCGATGTGTCATCGAAAAAATAAAATTAGTATCACCGCAACGCAAATGTTAGAAAGTATGCAAGTCCACCCAAAACCAACACGTGCTGAAGTTAGTGATGTTGCTAATGCAATATTAGATGGTACGGATGCTATTATGTTAAGTGGAGAAAGTGCGATTGGACAATATCCGATTGAAAGTGTTGAAGTGATGCAGCATATTGCAAAACGGATGGAGAAAGAAATTGATCGACGAGCACTGATTGAAAGAGCCTCAAAAACGGTTAAAAATGACATAGCGAGTAATATTGCTTTAAGTGTCGGACACTCAGTTTTTCAAGGGCAAGCGAATTTAGTTATTGCGCCAACAATGAGCGGAAATACAGCGCGTTTATTGTCTAAATTCCGTCCAAATACAATGATTTTAGCATTGGTTCCAACAGAGGAGAAAGCCCGGAGTTTAGCACTAAATAGTTGTATTAATGCAGTTGTATTTGCATTACCAGAAGATACAGAGATTTTGGTAAAAACGAGTTTGGATTATGTGAAAACGAAAGAACTTGTTAAAGTGGGTAGTCGCGTTATTATTACCGGTGGATTCCCAATCGGAACCCCGACAAACAGTTTAAGAATTATTGATATTGAATAGATGCAGAAATTTTGCATCTTTTTTTTATTTACAAGATATACTTTGTATGGTACTATACAATATATAGTAGTTTGGAGGTGGCTTATGGACATTCAATTAAAAAAAGGTGTATTGGATTTATGTGTGTTGAGTCGATTAAGTATACAAGATGCTTATGGCTATGATATTTATCAAACAATTGATCATGTTTTAGGTATAAGTGAGAGTACTATATATCCAATACTAAGAAGAATGGTCAAAGAAGAGCTGGTGACGACATATTTACGAGAATCTTCTGGGGGACCACCACGTAAGTATTTCAGAATCACGAAGAAAGGGCTAAAACACTGTGAGACTTTACGAACGCAATGGGATAAGTTTATTCGTGAAGTTAATTTGTTGATATAAGGAGGTTTTAAGATGAAAAAGAAATTTTTAGATACGTTAGCTAGATTATTAGCACCACTTGAAGCAGAGGAAAAGAATGAGATTTTGCGTTTTTATGAAGAACGGTTTGAAACAAGTATTTTATACGAGGGGAAAACGGAACAAGAGGTAGTCGATGAACTGGAATCGCCGATGGACATTGCTCGCAATGTGTTAGAAGCTTACGGTCATAAAGCGACACCTCAAAATGTTAGTGTGTCACAGGCATCAAGTTCAGTCAGTTTTTGGCAAATAGCTTGGTTGCTTGTGTTTGACTTTTTTACAGTAACAGCTTTAATACCACTATTCTTTGGTTTGTTTTTTGGTCTTGCTGTAGGATGGGTCGGATTTGTCATTGGATTTGTCAATGTTGCAGGCATATTCGCGGTGCTGTTTTATATTGGTATAAGCTTTTTATGGTTACTCTTTCTTGTCTGGTTGTATGATGTTGTTGTTGGATTTGTTGCTTGGCTGTTGCGATGGCATTTTAATGTTTTCAACGTTAAGCAAGGACATAAAATTGTAAAACGATTACGAAAAATACGGTTTACGTATGTTGTAAAGAAAAGAGTATCATTGGCGCGGCTTAAAAGCACTTTAACTTTTTTAGCGGTTATTGGATTATTTGTCGGGGGTATTGGAAGTTTTGTGACTGGTGTTGTACCTTCACTCGGACGTGAACTAGAAGAACAACGTGAAGTATTTAATGTTAGTAATGATATTACAGATGAACAAACATGGGGCATCATCAGTGATATGGATTATGGTTATGTGCGTATTGTTTCATCAAGTAACGACGATATTCGTGTGATATCAAGTGAGCATGAAGATTATCCTGTGACTATTGATATTGATCATGAATCTAGAGTTATAACTGTATCTAATAATGTAACAAGACCAAATATGACGATGATATTTATTTGGGAATGGCTATTAGAAAGACCAGGGGTTACGATAGAAGTTCCTGAAGCGTTGCTAGTTGAAGATTTACAATTAGAGGGTAGAAACAGTGCGATTACGATTGAAAATATGACCTTTAACAGCTTAGATGTAACAACAAGTAATGGAGCAATCACTTTGAGAGACTTAGTTATTTCAGGGTCTATAGATTTAGATACTTCAAATGGACGCATTGAAGTGTATCGTGTAGAGGGTGCTGTTTTGAATGCTCGAACTAGTAACGGGAGAATCGTAATAGAAAACACTAAAATCGATACGATGGATGTTAAAACAAGTAACGGCCGTATTGAAATGGAGAACTTATACTCAGCCTCAAATGCTGGTATATCTTTAAACGCAGTAACAAGTAATGGCGATATCAAATTTAATAATGTATATTTCAATCGTGTGGATGCACATACTAGCAATGGTGATATCGATTATATAAATAGTGATACGAGCTATCGTCCACAACGGTTAAGGTTGTCGACAAGTAACGGTGATAAAACAGTGAATGTTATAGAAAATTAGTTTGTTATATTTGTATAATAATAATTTATAATATGATATAATTGTTCCGACCGACCATTCGGTCGGAATTTTTATTGGGGTGATTGTATGAAAAATTTAATTCAATTTTCTGTAAATAAAGCGATTACTGTTTTTATGGTTGTGATTGCTGTTGGGGTGTTTGGTGTTGTTTCATTTACGAGATTAACAACAGACTTATTTCCTGATGTAAACATACCGTTTGCGGTTGTGGTTACAACTTATCCAGGGGCAAGTCCAGACGAGGTAGAGAGTGAGGTTTCGGTGCCACTTGAGAATGCACTGCAAACTACATCGAATGTAATTGAAGTGACTTCGATGTCATCCGAAAACTTTTCGATGATTATGCTTGAGTTTAATCCATCTACAAATATGGATTCTGCTTTGGTTGAAATGCGTGAGAATTTGGAGTTGGCACGTAATAATTTACCAAGTGATGCGGGTAATCCAAACATTATTAGATTGAATCCTGATCTTTTACCGATTATGACATTTAGTGTTACGTATGAAGGTAAAAATTTGCAGGCATTAACAGAGTGGGTTGAATCAGAACTAAGGCCACAAATTGAACGGGTACCTGGCGTTGCGAGTTTGAATATTAGTGGTGCGTTTGAGGCTGAAATTCGTGTGACGCTTGATGAAACAGCAATTGATGCATATAATGATTTATTAGATACCATGGATTTTAACGATCAAGTACGGACGCTGTATGAGGCTATGGGTCTTGAGGGGTATCAAGATTTTGTTTTAGATAAAGCGTATATTGGTGACCTTTTAATGGAACAAAATTTTGCATTTCCAGCAGGGTTTGTTTCTGTAGAAGGCATAGATTATTTGGTGCGTGTTGGAGATAGTATTGACAGTTTAGATGCAATGCGTGACTTGGTTATTATTGATTTACCATTTGAAGGTGGTAAACTGACGCTTTCTGATGTGGCGAGTGTTGATTTTGTTGAGGCGAATGAACAGCGTTATTCTAAGGTTAATAATGTTGAGGCATTAACTATTTCTATTCAAAAAGGATCAGAGTATGCAACCACAGAAGTCGCTGATGGTGTGAATGCTGTATTAGCGACTTTTATGGCAGAAGATGATGATTTCAATGTCATTATGCTCATTGATCAAGGGGAGTATATCGATGCTTCAACTGGAAGTGTTACGACCAATCTCATTTTAGGTGGTAGTTTAGCGATTATTATTCTATTGGTTTTCTTGCGCAATCTTCGAGCAACGTTTATTGTTGGGGTAGCGATACCTATTAGTTTGTTGTTTGCGGTGGTGTTGATTTATTTGTCAGGGATAACGCTTAATATTGTTTCCCTTGGTGGGTTAGCGCTCGGTATTGGGATGCTGGTCGATAACAGTATTGTTGTTATGGAGAATATTTTCCGTATGAAAAAAGAGGGTGCGACGCGAAAAGAAGCGGCACTTTATGGTACGCATCAAGTTGGTGGTGCGATTACCGCATCGACACTGACAACAATTGGGGTCTTTTTACCAATTATGTTTATTGAGGATTTTATTCGTGAGATTTTTTATCAATTAGCATTGACAGTGACATTCAGTTTATTGGCTTCATTGATGATTGCTTTAACACTGGTACCGGCATTAGCTGGGCGTATTATGAAAGAAACTGAAGATGTGGAGAAAAAACAGAACAAAACGCCCGTGTTTGATCGACTTAAAAGTGGATATGAGAAAGTTTTAAACCGTTTATTTAAGTTTAGAGCAGTCGTTATTGCAGGTGTGTTAATCGTGTTTGCTGTATCGATTGCACTCGCTACAAGTCGTGGGTTTGAATTCTTTCCTGCTACAGATGAAGGAACGTTAAGTATTTCTGTAGAAATGGATCCAGATGAGCCGTTAAATTTCGCGGTGTTTTCAGAGCGGTTAGATGATTTGTATGATGATTTGCGTCAATACTCAGATATAGACACCATCGGTATCTCTCTTGGTGGTGGAATGATGATGTTTGGTGGGTCTTCTAGTGATAGTGCTAATATAAATATTGTGATGCGAGATGATCGTCAAATGTCGACAGAGGATTTGCGTAATGAAATCCTCGAGTTAATAGAAAATGATTATCAAGATTTGGTATTTGAGGTTAGTGGAACACAAGGGGATATTTCTGCGCTTACAGGGTCCGGTATTCAAATTAGGTTAACTGGAACAGATTTAACGGTAATGCGCGCTGAAGCTGAAGCGATTGCAACTATGTTAGGTTCTGTTGAAGGGTTAAGAGATATTGACCCAGGGTTTGGACGAGAATCAAGAGACGTTAAAATTGAGGTAGATAAAGATGCAGCAGCAAGTTATGTCAATTTTATTACATTTATGGATGGACAGATTAAGCCGTTAACAGTAGAAGGTATATGGATGATGGTCGCGGGTCAGATTGCTGGAACGCAGTCACTTGGTAGTGTTCGTGTTGAGGGGTCTACATACGGGTTATATGTTTTTGAAACAGGGGACAGTAAACAAGTGGAAATGCCTTCTGTAAGTGTTTTGGAAGCACTTGTTGTTGGTTTTGATCCTCTTACTGGAGACCAAGTCACCTTAGGTGAGGTAGCTGATGTTAGTATTGAGCCAGGTTTTGCAACGATAACACGAATTGATGGGGTCAGATCATTAACGATTAGTGCCAATTTTGTGTCAGGATACAATGCGACATTAGTAGCAGAAGACGTTGAGGAAGCTTTACAAGGTTATACTGCACCAAGTGGATATGACTATGAGTTTTTAGGTGAAAATGAAGAGGTTATGGAAGCTATCACAACGTTAATACTCGTAGGGGCTTTGGCCATCTTATTGGTCTATATGATTATGGCGAGTCAGTTCCAATCATTGGTCTATCCGTTCATTATTATGATTACGATTCCACTTGCGTTTACAGGCGGTTTTCTAATTTTATATATCTTTAAAATGCCAGTATCTGTGGTGGCTTTAATTGGGCTTATTGTGTTAGCGGGCGTAGTTGTTAATAATGGTATTGTGCTTGTTGATTACATTAATCAACTACGCGCACGAGGGTTAGAATTGAAAACAGCAATTATTGAAGCGGGTAAGGTCCGTATGCGTCCTATATTTATGACAGCATTAACAACGATATTAGCCTTGCTCGGACTGGCTATTGGTTTTGGTGAAGGCGCTGAGCTGATGCAACCAATGGCGCTTACAGCGATAGGTGGACTCGTTTACGCAACGTTTTTAACGATTTTCATCGTGCCACTACTTTACTATAGTGTCACGTTACGTGGACGCTATATCTTTGTTAGTATTATTGAAGTGGCATTTGCCTTTGTCGGGGCATTCTTGATATATGAAGGGGTTTATTTATATGGAGGTATTGCTCTGTTAATTTCGGTAGCGCTTGCGGCTTTAATGTTTTTCTTACCAAATGCGCCTATTGCAATAGCTACTGAGACTGTTAAGACAGAGGATAACACGGTTGAAGATTACATGGAAAGGATGCTTAAATAATGAATCCTAAAAAAGAAGCAATACTCCGTGTCGTGTTAGATTATTTAATTGGAAATCATCATGAAAAGCTTACAATTGCAAATATTGCAAAGGTATTAGATATTGGTAAGAGTACTGTATATGAGTACTTTACTGAAAAAAACACAATGATTGCTGAAGCTATATTTTTAATGATTGAAGAAAATGTCGCGTATTTATGTGAAATTGAAAATTTTGATGAATTATCGTTTGAAACAGCTTTTAAAACACATATGCAACGGTCTTATGATATTGCGAAAAACAACCGAATGATGGAAAATATGTTGTATAATATTGATTTTGTTAGTATATCAGTTAGCCATAAAGCGGCGATTCAGAATAAAATCATGGCGGCTTATATAGATATTCAGCAGCATGTTCGAAAGATTTTTGATAAAGGCATTGCTGAAAGATTGTTTGATGCGTCTACTAAGAAGATTAGAGAAATCACGATTGAATCGATGCTATTAGGTAGTGTTTTTACAATCACACATCCAGATCGCAATATTGATGAAGCGTTATTTATTGAAGACTTATATCAATCTGTGTTAGTATTACTGAAGTAAAATAAAAAAGTTTGACAA
>SKIY01000114.1 GCA_007116205.1 Candidatus Izemoplasma sp.
CTTTAGAACACCATTCTGAATCTTTAGAAACACTATTTGCACATATTCCGGGATTAAAACTTGTTATCCCATCAACACCATATGATGCAAAAGGCTTAATGACTGCGGCCATTCAAGACCCGGATCCAGTAATATACATGGAACCAAAACGCATCTATAGAGCCTTCAAACAAGAAGTACCAGATCAAGAATATAAAGTTGAAATTGGAAAAGCACGTGTCGTTAAAAAAGGTGAAGGCATGACAGTGATTGCTTGGGGCGCAATGATGCGCGAAACACAAAAAGCATTAAAACGCCTTGAAAAAGAAAACATCGATGTCGAACTCATCGACCTTAGAACGATTGCACCGCTTGATTATGACACGGTTTTAGAGTCTGTTAAAAAAACAGGCCGTTTACTTGTCGTAAGCGAACAAGTGAAAACACTCGGAATCGCTTCAGAAATTATCACCCGTGCCAATGAAGAAGCATTCCTTTACTTAGAAGCACCACCAATGCGTGTCACCGGACATGATATTACCGTACCACTACCAAAAGGTGAACACCATCACACCGTTGATGAAAAACGCATTGCACATGCTATTAAAAAATTAGCAAACTATAAAGTGTAAGGAGGAAATCGCATGATTGATTTTAAATTTGCAGACATCGGCGAAGGTATCCACGAAGGTGTGATATTGAAATGGATGTTCGAAGAAGGCGACAAAGTCGAAGAAGGCGATACCTTAGTTGTTGTTGAAACAGATAAAGTAAATGCTGAAATTCCTGCACCAGAATCAGGAACCTTAAAAAAACGTGGCGCTGAAGTTGGCGAAACGATTCATGTCGGTGAAACATTAGCACTGATTGATGATGGTTCAGATGAAACCAAAGAAGAAGCACCAGGGGACACTGAAGCAACTGATAATGAATCAGATGACGACGAAGACAGCGAACAAGAAGAAAAATCAACAGACAAAAAAGAAAACAAAGACGATTCAGCAAGCGTAGTAGGCGCGATCGAATCGAGCGATGAAGTGATGGAAGCAAGCAACGAACACGAAGAACAATCATCAGAAAAACAAGAAAACACGCGTGTTCTAGCAACCCCAGTAGCACGTAAAATGGCTAAAGATTTAGGGGTCGAGTTAAGTAATGTTAAAGGCAGTGGTGAAAACGGCCGCATCATGAAATCGGACATTAAAAAAGCCGCAGAAGGCGCGTCACAATCGTCATCATCATCACAACCGTCACTTGCGAAAACATACGCAATGCCAAAACTTCCAGAAGAAAACACCAGACGCGAAAAAATCAGTAAACTTAGAAAAAGCATCGTTGATGCGATGGACAAATCTAACGCACTCATCCCAGCGACTACAGTGATGGATGAATTCGACGTTACCGAACTTGTCAAGTTCCGTAAAGATCAAAAAGCCAAAGCAGAAAACTACGATGTTAAACTAACGTACTTACCACTGATTATTAAAGCGCTTATTTTAACCATCAAAGAATACCCAATCTTTAACGCAAGTTTCGATCATGAAACCGAAGAAATTGTCTATAAAGACTATTACAATATTGGCATTGCCGTAGATACAGAAAACGGTCTAATCGTTCCAAACATTAAAGGTGCCGATCAAAAATCTATCTTCGAACTTGCAAAAGAAATCGATGCCCTTGCCTCAGCCGCAAGAGATCGTAAAATTCAAATGAAAGATCTACAAAACACGACATTCTCAATTACCAACTACGGCGCATTTGGATCAAAACTCGGAACACCAGTTATTAAACACCCTGAAGTGGCTATTTTAGGCATGGGTGCAATCACTAAAAAACCGGTTGTTATTGATGATGAAATTGTCATTCGCGACATGTTCCCAGTTTCACTAACCATCGACCATCGCGTTATTGATGGTGGCGATGCAGGAAGATTCATGGTGAAATTCCGTGAACTTTTAAGCGATCCAATAGCCTTATTATTAAGCTAGGAGGATATTATGCCAAAACATGATATTACCATTATTGGCGGCGGACCAGGCGGATATGTTGCTGCGATAAAAGCAGCACAACTCGGCAAAAATGTCGCACTTATTGAAAAAGAAGCAATCGGGGGCGTCTGCTTAAACTGGGGATGCATCCCCACAAAAACACTACTAAAAAGTGCAAAGGTCTACGACATGATGCAACATAGTAAAGACTATGGCATCACCCTAGACACAGATTCACTTAAAATTGATTTCACCAGCATGATCAAACGCAAAAACAGTATCGTTAAAAAATTAACTGGTGGCGTCAAATACCTACTCAAAAACAACGGCGTAACCGTCTATGATGGATTTGCAGAAGTTAAAGATGCACACACCATCACAGTTAACGATGAAACCATCGAAACAAAGCAATTAATCATCGCAACCGGCGCAAGCCCAGCGATGCCACCAATCGATGGCATCAAAGAAACCAAAGAAGCAGGTGTTTTACTGACGAGTAAGGAATTATTAGACCTAAAAGAAATACCGAAAAAGCTAACCATTGTTGGTGGCGGCGTTATCGGTGTTGAGTTTGCCACAATATTTAACACACTCGGGTCTGAAGTTACCATTTTAGAGCGTGAAGCAAACATCTTACTAAACGTCGATAAAGAACTCCGTGACATGTTTCAAAAGACATTAGAAAAAAGTGGCGTAAAAGTTCTTACCAACGCAAATGTAAAAACCATTCAAAAAACACAAAGCCACTACACTTACAACGATTCAGATGAAACCTTAAAACACGACAAACTTCTACTCAGCGTTGGAATGCAACCGAACCTTAAAGGATTAGAAGCGTTAGATCTTAAAACAACCAGCGCGGGCATTGAAACCGATGAATTTATGAAAACCAACATCGAAGATGTTTATGCCATCGGTGATGTCAACGGCAAATACCAACTTGCCCATGTCGCGAGTCACGAAGGCATTACCGCAGTCAATCACATTTTAGGTAAACCACACCCAATGCGGTATAACGCGATACCTTCAGGTATATACACATTCCCTGAAATCGCGCAAGTTGGCTTAACTGAAGAAGAAGCCAAGGAACAAAACATTGACTACAAAGTGTCAACCTTCCCACTTTCTGCAAACGGAAAAGCACTCGCAGAAAATGAAAAAGAAGGACTCGTTAAAATGATTGCCGATAAAAAATACAACGAAATTATCGGGGTACACATTTTAGCACCAAGTGCGACCGAACTGATTTCAGAGTCAGTCTTAGGCATGACGCTAGAAGCAACTGCTGAAGAATTTGCCAACGCCATTCATCCACATCCAACCTTAAGTGAGATGATTCACGAAACAGCACTTGGCATTTTAGATAAACCTATACATATATAGAAGAAGGCCAATCGGCCTTCTTTTTTAAATAAAAAAAACGCCACATAAGTGACGTTTATCCAAAAATACAATCAATAATATTATCAAGCGTAATATTGAAAAAATATTCATCAAGCGGCTCATCTTTCAACGTATTTCGAACCGCATCTTCTTCATACGGTGTCCCGACAAGTTTTTGTTCAAAAGTTTGAATGTCTTTAGACCCTAAAAAGTCACCATACACTTTTGCTTGCGCAATGACGCCCTCGTGAACATTAAACTTAAACTCAATTTTTCCACCCGCATAGCGATTTGATTTTTCAATACTGAAATCAGGTGATTCCCCATAATTCCACATCCACGTATTATAACGCATTTCCATAAGCTCATGAATCTTTTCAAGATCTTTATCAGTCAGTTCATAAACACTATCCATAATGTTATCAGACCCGAGTAAATATTTAAGTAAACGGGTTTTAAACTCCGTCATCGAAATCGCTTCTGTTAAATACGGTTTAATATTCGTAACCCGTGCACGATTGGATTTAATCCCTTTTGAAGCAATCTTATCTGGTTTGACATTTAAAACATCCGCAATAATACTTAAATCGGCATCAAATAAAATCGTTCCATGATGCAACATTTTATTTTTATAAAAACTTTGTGCATTCCCACTGATTTTCTTCTCATCCACAACAATATCATTTCTCCCTGAGAACGCAGCCTCAACACCCAAACTTTTCAAAGCTTTAATAACAGGATCAGTAAACTTACGATAATTATTCAAATTATCTTTTAAAGACGTCGTCACAAAAGAAAAATTCAAATTGCCTAAATCGTGATACACAGCGCCACCACCAGTAATTCTACGCACAACATTAACATCGTGTGCTTTTACATAACTGGTATTAATCTCTTCTATCGTGTTTTGATTGCGGCCAATAATTACACTGTTTGCATTTTGCCAAAGCAAAACAAAATCTTCATCGCTTTTTAAATATTTTAAAACATACTCTTCAAGCGCCAAATTAAAACGTGGATCTTTTGAATCATTTAAAATTGTCTTCATCAAATCACCTCTTTATTTTCTATTTAAAGTGTATCGCAAAACCGTGGCAGTGTCAACGAAACTACAAGGTTATCTATGCGTAAAATAGTGGTTCTATGTTACAATAGAGGTGCAAACTGAAAAGGAGGCATAAAGATGAAGAAATGTCTAATTGTTGTCGATTATCAAAATGATTTTGTTGATGGTGCGCTCGGATTTGAAGGGGCTTCAAAAATCGAAGACCGCATCATTAACTTGATAGAAAAGTATCAACACCAACAAGATGATATCATTTATACTAAAGATACCCATGACGATAATTACCTAAACACAGAAGAAGGTAAAAACCTTCCGGTTAAACATTGTGTCAAAGGAACCGAAGGACATGCATTCAGACCACGCATCGATGCCTTAGTGAGAGAAGAAGATACGGTGTTTGAAAAACCAACCTTCCCTTCACTAACACTCGGCAACTTTCTTAAAGAGAAAGCCTACACCGAAATCGAACTCGTTGGGCTCGTCTCAAATATTTGTGTCTTGTCAAACGCCGTCATCGCTAAAGCCGCTTGTCCCCATGCAAAAATATCGATAGATACCGCTGCAACCGCAAGCTTTGATAACACATTACATGAAAAAGCGTTAGACGTGCTAGAAGGTTTGCACATACATCTTACGAATCGAGGATAATTATGAAAAAAGTGAATGAAAGTATGTTAATTGATTTTTATGAATTTACCATGGCAAATGGATATTTCGAACACGGATACAAAGATCAAACCGTTTATTTCGATCTCTTCTTTAGAACCATCCCCAACAAAGGGGGTTACGCTATTATGGCAGGGCTTGAATCTGTCATTGAATTCATTGAAAACTTAAGTTTTACGGAAGAAGACATCGCTTATTTAAGAAAACGCAATATGTTTAGTGATGCCTTTTTAACCTACTTAAAAGACTTTACCTTTACCGGGGATATTTACGCCTTAAAAGAAGGCACCGTTATTTTTCCAAACGAGCCGATTTTAACCGTACGTGCCACCACTATTGAAGCACAACTCATTGAAACTTATTTACTGGTAGCCATCAATCATCAATCATTAATCGCCACCAAAGCCAGCCGTTTAAAACAAGCCGCAGGCGACCGCTTACTCATTGAAATGGGGGCACGCCGTGCACACGGTGTAAGCAGTGCGAACTTAGGTGCGCGTGCAGCCTATATCGGAGGTGCAGACTTAACTTCTAATACGTATGCCGATCGCCATTTAAACATTCCAGCAAGTGGAACCATGGCGCATTCATGGATTCAGTTATTTGATACAGAAATAGAAGCTTTTCGCGCTTACGCAAAAACGTACCCAAGTCAAACCACGTTTTTAGTAGATACATACGATACCTTAAAAAGCGGTATTCCTAATGCCATAGAAGTCATTAAAGAAGTGCTCATCCCTAAAGGCATCAAAACCTATGCTATTCGCATCGATTCAGGCGATTTAACCTACCTCTCTAAACAAGCACGTCAAATGCTTGATGAGGCGGGGTTAACCGATTGTAAAATCGTTGCAAGTAATGCCTTAGATGAATACTTAATTAAAACCATTATCGACCAAGGCGCACCAATTGATATATTCGGTGTTGGTGAGCGTTTAATTACCGCTAAAAGTGATCCTGTTTTTGGTGGGGTGTATAAACTGACCGCGATAGAAAGCGACGGTATCGTTATGCCGAAAATTAAAATTAGCGACAATCCTGCAAAAATCACCACCCCACATTTTAAAAACGTTTACCGTATTTATGACAAAAAAACCGGAAAAGCACAAGCGGATCTATTAACAATCTACAATGAAACCATCGACGAAACAGCGCCGCTGACATTATTTAACCCAGAACACACTTGGCAAACAACAACCTATGAAGACTACACGCTTAAAAACTTAATGGAGCCTATTTTTAAAGCAGGAAAACTGGTTTACGATAAACCGAAAATAGAAGCGATTCGTGCCTATTGTAAAGACCAAGTTGCACATTTATGGGATGAAATGAAACGCTTTGAACATCCGCATAAATATTACGTCGACTTATCTAAAAAGCTTTGGGATGTTAAAATGGACTTAATTAATAGTAACCGCAGTAAAATTGCGGGAAAATAAAATAAAGGGGTATTGATATGGAAGTTGTATTTGGTAAGGAAAAAATTGCGTTAAAAGGAAATGAAATCAAACTTGGTGATAAAGCAGACAATTTCACCGTCCTCGACAACAACTTACAAGAAAAAACACTCGATGATTACCCAAGCAAATTTATCGTTATATCAGTGGTTCCAAGTATTGATACAAATGTTTGTGAATACCAAACGAAAATGTTTAATAAAAAACTTGCCGATTTTAAAAAAGTCACTGTTTTAACAATCTCTAACGATTTACCGTTTGCACAAAAGCGGTGGTGTGGGAATGCGGGACTTGATTCTATTATTACTTTGTCAGACTATCGGGACTTAGATTTTGCGATGAAGTACGGCACCTTAATTGAAAATCATCGCTTACAAACAAGAGCGGTCTTTGTTTTAGATGAAAACCGCACCATCATCTACAAAGAATATGTTAGCAATGTCTCAGAGCATCCTTCATATGAAGAAGTCGTTAAACTCATTGAAGAAATGTATTAATTTAGAAGCCAGTATTTTCTGGCTTCTTTTTTTTTGAAAGCGTTTAAACATTTATTTCCGTGCACAATTAAGCACACTTTAGTATAATATAAACACAAAGGAGGGATTAGATGGCAATTGAACAAGTTCTTATTAGTGTTTTATTGTTCGTGGTTTTAGTGTTTTTTATCCACGGTAAATTTCGTTATGACTTAGTCGCACTCACGGCACTCATCGCCGCTACGTTTTTAAATCTCGTCCCTTTTGAAACAGCTTTTACAGGCTTTTCTCATCCAGCTGTGATTACTGTCGCCGCAGTTTTAATTATGAGCCGTGCCTTAATGAACTCAGGGATTGTTGATTTTATTGCGCGTTGGTTTAATAAAGTTGGCACCAATCTCACTTTACAGTTAATCGTGCTCGTTAGTGCCGTGATGGTTGCGAGTGCATTTATGAACAATGTCGGTGCGCTCGCCCTCTTAATGCCCGTTGCCATCCGAATGGCGCGAAAAAATGAACGTGCCCCATCGCTTTATTTAATGCCACTTGCGTTTGGGTCGCTCCTAGGTGGTATGTTGACGCTGATTGGAACCCCGGCGAATATCATCATTTCAACATTCCGCAGTGAAACCGCTGCACAAACACCATTTAATATGTTTGCCTTCTTTCCTGTGGGGAGCATTATTGCATTGCTCGGTATGGGGATCATTATTTTCTTAGCCCCAAAAATTATCCCGCACCGCAAAGGGCAAGTATCAAGAGATGAACTGTTTGAAATAAGCGATTACTTAACCCAAATACGCATTCCTGAAAAATCGAAAGTTACCGATAAACGCGTTCAAGAACTAGAAAAGATCACCGAAGGCGATATCGTAGTCATTGGTCATATTCGCGATGGCAAACGTTTCAGCAATGTTTCGCCATACCGACATTTAAAAGTAGAAGACAAATTAATCGTTCGCGCCAGTGCTGCAGATTTACAAGAACTGATTGACACATCAGGAGTCACCCTTTCAGAAACCCATAAATTAACGATGGAACGCATTACCAGCGAAGGGGTAGAAATAGCAGAGGTAAGTATTACCGCAACGAGTGATTTTATTAACAGAACCGCACGAAACCTTAACTTGCGTTCACGGTTTAGCGTTAACTTGCTCGGCATTGCAAGAAGTGGTGGAAGAATCCGTTCCACACCAGGGGCAATTCGCTTTAAAGCCGGAGATATCTTACTACTTCAAGGCCCAGAAAGCGCCATTCAAGACGTCGTTAGTCAATTTAATTTATTACCGCTACAACAACGGGACTTACGACTTGGAAAATTCAGTCGCGTTAGCGTCGCATTAATGATTTTTATTACCGCGATACTTCTAGCCGTATTCAATGTCTTACCGGTCCAAATCGCATTTATGTTTGGGGCGGTAACGATGGTTTTTGCTAAAAAAATATCCCTTAAAGAACTATACGATAGCATCGATTGGCCCGTAATTGTTTTACTTGGCGCCATGATACCAATTAGTACCGCCTTAGAAACCACAGGCACCGCACAGTTAATTGCATCACAACTGCTCAATCTCGGAGGTGCTTACAGCATACCGATGCTATTACTGCTTATTATGGCAGTCACAATGGCCTTATCAAACGTCATTAACAACGCCGCAGCCGCATTGCTAATGGCCCCAGTCGCCATTGCGATGGCAACCGCATTAACCGTCAACGCCGATCCATTCCTAATGGCGATTGCAATCAGCGCATCGAGTGCCTTTTTAACACCGATTGGACACCAATCTAACACATTAGTGCTCGCACCAGGCGGGTATCAGTTTTCAGATTACTCACGGTTAGGGATTCCTGTTTCTTTAATGATTTTACTTGTAAGCGTGCCACTCATTTTATGGATCTTCCCGCTATAAAAAAAACATCGCTCAACTGAGCGATGTTTAATCGTTACGGTCTACCTCTAGGGGCAGTTTCAGGCATATTTTCTCTACGGTGTTGACGGTGATTTGGCATATCATGTGCTTCATGAATAATGCGCATTAATTCACGCATTTCCATTTCAAGTGCTTCTTCTAAAGTGATTTCTCCATCAGCACTCGCTGCATAAGCCATACGTAGTAATCCAGGTGATACGTCAAGGTCACGCGCTTCATCGATAAATTCTTCCATCGTTAAACCACGTTCTTCAACAGCGCCACCAATTGCGCGGCCAACCATATGTCCACGTGCACGTTCACCAACGCGTTCACGTAATGCTTCTTCATGGTCTTCATCTTCATTGACAATCGTTAGATAAACAACATTGTCTTCACGGTTTGCGTCTAAGAACCCAGCTTCAATCGCTAAATCTAACCAAGCTTCAACCGCATCTTCAATGTCCATACCTTCAAAAACGATGTCAGTTTCTTCTAATAACCCTTCAGCATCTTCATTTAAAGCTGAATAGCTAACAACTTCATCTTCGTCATTGAGAATAAACTCAATTTCGGGATTAATTTCCACGAGTACATAACTTTGTGCAAGTCTTGTTTCACCGTAATCACATGCAAGCAAACTAAATCCAAGCAGTAAACCAAAACCTAACATAAATAATTTCTTCATAATATATTTCCTCCTTTTTTATCTGTTCACCCTCTAAACAACTGAAGTTTCGATTTTATTGGGAAAACTTTAAAATAATTATGCTATAATACGCTCGAGGTGATAAAATGCACAAAAATCAAGGCGATCGCTTAAAAACATTACGTACGAAACACAACTATACCCTAAAACACGTCGGCAAACAATTAAACCTCGACCCATCAACCATTAGTAAATACGAAAACAATAAACGTAAAATCGACACCGATTCCTTAAAACGTTTTGCGGACTTTTATAATGTCGATATAAAATCACTCATTCCGAATACAACCCAACCCCTTGAAAACCCGAAAATATATCACATTAAAACCCCTTTAATTATCGGATATACCAAAGAAACAATCACCCTCATCACCAGTTTCTTTATTGGATTAGCGATTTATACACTTTATCCAGCAGATTTATTATTAATCATGGTTGTATTTTTTGGAATCGCGATTTGTACGCGCAGCTTCTTACAACTGTTTATTGCCCGCGAACGCCCGCGACACACCATAAAAATATTTAAACAAGAAACCTTAACCATTGAACATCCCTATGACGAAGGAACCATTAGAAGCAACTTAAGACTTGATAACTATGCCATGGTTTGGTTAACGATATTTTTATTTTTCATCGTCGGGTTTTATTTAACAGAGATTAAAAGCACTACAGATGCGTTCATCTTAATCGGATTATTACTTGCTAATTATGCACTATATATTACCTTAATCATCCTTAATATCGCCCGTAAAACCGATCAAAAACAACTACCCTATGACGCCACCAACAAATTGTTAAACACCACAAAATACCGATTATTTCACATCATCACCACCCTCACCAGCATTACCGCATTTTTCTTTCACACCCGCTTAGAACAACCACGCACTATATACATACTAACCTATATATGCATCATTATTTACACGCTTATCAGTCAAGGGTTCGTGTTTAAGAAAATGTTGTTTTACAAGCAGTACAGACTCATCAAAAACCGTTGACAAATTGTCCAAAACATGACGCTTTCAGCAAGCGTCTTTTTATTCGCCACCTAAAGCACTATAAAAAGTGTAGGGGGCGATACGCATGAAAAAACCATATCCACTACACCAAAGCATAACCGTATCAACAATAACTGTTTTACCCATCATCTTACTTAGTAAAGCGGCACTATACATGCCGCTATCACCAGCACTACAAATCATCAACGGTATCTTTGTTTTAACGCTATGCATTATATTAAGCATCACCATAGTTAATATTTTAAACTATCACAAAGCGAAACAAATCTACCCAAAAAGCCAGTACTTTATGATGTATAAGCAACCCTTTTCAGTATTAATCAAAAGCGATACATTATTCACACACTACCGCATCACTCAAATACTACTCAAACAATACGCCGATCACGCCGAAATACTTAACCATCTAACCATTAAACACCACACACAACCACCGATTGACCTATTACTACTACATAAAAGAGGCATATTTGCCATCAATATCAGCAACCCAGATAACGAAACAGTATTTAAACGAAGTATAAAAACCTTAGAAACAAAAATACATGCGACGATTTACGACTTACCCAAAATACATAAAAATAAACTTCCAGCGCTTATAAACATCATCAATAAATACCCAATACAATACCAACAAAGCGAAATTCACAATTTATACGACATCATCCTCACCTTCGCCCACGAGAGGGTTCAAACAGATAAACATCCCACTTGACAAGGCAGCACAATTTGCATAAAATCATTAATGAATGGAGGGAATATATATGGCAAAAACAAAACAATTTAAAACCGAATCAAAGAAACTTTTAAACTTAATGATCAACTCAATTTACACCCACAAAGAAATCTTTTTACGCGAACTCATTTCAAACGCGAGTGACGCCATCGACCGACGTCACTATCTATCGCTAACGGATGAAAAAGTAGAAACCGCTTCAAACTATGAAATCCGTATAGATACCGATAAAGACACCCGCGTAATAACCATTACAGATAACGGCATCGGGTTAACAGAATCAGAACTCGTCAAAAACTTAGGAACCATTGCCGAAAGTGGCTCACAAGCGTTCTTAGAAAAGCTTGAGAAAAAAGACGTCGATATTATCGGTCAATTTGGGGTTGGTTTTTACAGCGCCTTTATGGTCGCTAGCAAAGTCGAAATCATCACCCGTTCGCCTTACAGCACCGAAGGGTATCGCTGGGTCTCTAAAGGCGAGTCTACCTATCAAATCGAAGCCCTTGATAAAGCGACCATCGGGACAACCATAAAACTGTATCTTCGTGAAGACAGCAAAGATGAAGATGAAACATATTCAGACTATTTAGACCCACAAACCATTAAAACACTCGTAAAGAAATACAGTGATTACGTCCGCTATCCAATCAAAATGACCGTCACAAAAAAAGAAGACGACGAAGAAAAAACCGTCGACGAAACCCTAAACAGTATGACACCTATATGGAAAAAACCAAAATCAGAACTAAAAGATGAAGCCTTAAACACATTTTACAAACGTCAATACAATGATTTTGAAGACCCATTAAAAGTCATCCATACAAACGTAGAAGGGATGTTGACGTATACCGCGTTACTCTTTATTCCGTCATCACCACCCCAAGACTTTTATACTGACCAATTTGAAAAAGGCTTACAACTGTACTCAAAAAGCGTCTTTATTATGGATAAAAACAAAGAACTTATTCCCGATTACTTCCGCTTTGTGCGCGGATTGGTCGATTCAGCAGATTTATCGTTAAACATATCACGTGAAATGTTACAACACGATCGCCAGCTGAAAAAAATCGCTGCTCATCTAGAAAAGAAAATCAAATCTGAACTAGAAAAAATGCTTTCACGCGACCGCGACACCTATATTAAGTTTTACAAAGCCTATGGTAAAAACTTAAAATATGGTATTTACGATAACTTCGGCATGAAAAAAGAACTACTACAAGATCTCATCATGTTTACAACCAATAAAACCGATGAATATATCACCTTAAAAGAATACATCGAACGTAAATCAGATGAACAAAAAGCAATCTACTACGCCACAGGCACCAGTCGCAGTCAAATTCTTAACCAACCGCAGATGGATGCCGTTAAAGAAAAAGATTATGAAGTCTTACTATTTACCGACGACATCGATGAATTTATGGTCCAAGTCTTACAAACCTATGAAGACACACCATTTAAATCACTAAAACAAAGCGAATCAGACTTACTCGATGAAACCAAAAAAGAAGCGTTAAAAACCCAAGAAAAAGACCATAAAAAACTACTAAAAGCCATCAAAAAAGCACTCGGTGATAAAGTGAAAGACGTAAAACTTTCAGGGCGTTTAAAAGAATCACCAGTATGTTTAGTTAGTGGCGAAGGCGTCAGTTTAGAAATGGAAAAAATATTAAAACAAATGCCGAATGCAAGTGATATTAAAGCAGATAAAATCCTTGAAATCAATCCGAACCACGAACTGTTTACCGCCCTCAGCACTATCCATGAAGCAAATCCAAAAAAAATAGATGATTACGCAACCTTACTATATCGTCAAGCCCTTCTAATCGAAGGCTATGAAATTGATGATCCGATCGCGTTTTCTAATCAAATGGTTAAACTCATGGTTGAAGCCAGTAAACATTCATAAAAAAGCATGCACTCTTTACTAGAGTGCGGCTTTTTTTATGCTATAATAACGAGGAGGTGAGAAAATGAAAAAAGCATACATAAACGCCAACATACCTTATAGTAAAGCAAACGCTTTTATTGTAGAAAACGGTAGATTTACCGCAGTTGGAACCAAACAAACCATACTAAAAAAAGACATTGATACCGTCATCGATTTAAATGACTACACCGTCTTACCAGGGTTTCATGATTCACACTTACACGTCCTTGGCATTGGAAAAAGTATGAACATGGAAGATTTATCCAAAGACACATCGATTGAAGGCTTGATTACTCGATTAAAAACAAGTGATAAAAACCCTTTAATCGGTCGCGGATTTCACGAAAGTCAATTTAAAGAAAATCGTAGTGTAACCAAACATGATCTCAATAAAATAAGCACAGAAAAAGCAATCGTCTTATATCGTGTGTGCGGCCATATGGTGGTTGCAAATGATAAAGCCATCGAACAAGCAAAAACACAAAAGCCATTCCCATTAGACAAAACAGCATACAACTTAGAAACCGGTATATTTAAAGAAGATGCAATTGCCTGGATTATGCAAGTCAGTGGAAAAGTGACAAAATCACGGATCCAAGAAGAAGTATTAAAAGCACAAAAAGCATTGCTTTCCCAAGGTGTCACCGCCGTTGGCAGTGATGATTTTGCGATGTATGACGTTCCGTTTGAAGTCATTTTAGAAGCGATTCAAGAATTAGACGACACACATCAACTGAAATTACGTATCCTAGAACAAGCCAATTTACCGAACATAGAAGATTTAAAACGCTTCATTGACAAAAAATACGTTAAACGGACCTTTAACCGCTACCGTATGGGTCCGCTTAAACTTTTAGCAGACGGGTCATTAGGCGCAAGAAGTGCCTACATGCGCGAACCTTATACCGATCAAGCAACCCGTGGCATTCGTGTCTTTCCTAAAGAAACCCTAAGCGCACTCATCACCCTTGCCGATCAAGCTGGTATGGATAGCGCGATCCACGCCATAGGAGATGCAATGATTGATGAATTACTCGATGTCTTTGAAAACTTAGACCCACAAACACGCACCGATAGACGCCATTCAATCATTCACGCCCAACTTGCGGATAAAGCTCAAATTGCGCGTATGCTGCAACTAGATATTGGGGCTCAAACACAACCGATTTTTTTAAACGCGGATATACCAATATTAGAAAGCGCACTTGGTGAACGACGCACAGAAACCTATTTATTTTACACCATGAAAAAATCGGGCGTTAAAACAACGATATCGACAGATGCCCCAGTAGAAAACAGTAACCCTTTTGAAAATTTATACGTCGCAACCACACGAAAATCCATCAAACATAAAACCTATCAACCATTTTTACCAGAAGAAGCATTCCCGCTCAACGAAGCAATTGAAGCCTATACCTACACCCCAGCATATTACAGTTACCAAGAACATGAACTCGGGAAAATTAAAAAAGGCTATTTAGCAGACTTTATCGTGGTGAAAAAATTTGGTGCCAAGCGCTTACGGCACACAGAAGTTTTAAATACCTACATAGAAGGCGAATGTGTCTATCAAAAAAACACCTAATTTCAGGTGTTTTTTTAAAATGTTTGACGATAATGTTTTTCCAAAATATCAGCTTCTAAAAGCTCAAGCGCTGCATCAACCACTTTCGGTGAAAACTGCGTTCCTCTGTAAAGCTTTAGCTCATTAATAATGCGCACTTTAGCCTGACGCTTTCGGTAGGTCCGATTTGTAGCCATCGTGGCAATCATATCCGCAACACTAATAATTTGTGACCCAAGTGGAATAGCATGTTCTTTAATACCATCCGGATACCCACGACCATCCCACCACTCATGATGGTGTTTAATCATGACTGCAATCGGTTGTAAATCTTTTTGTCGAGCTAAAATATCATAGCCATAATCAGCATGTTCTTTAACCTTAGCATACTCAGCATCCGTTAACTTCCCAGGTTTATTTAACACCTGATTTTCAATCCCGACTTTCCCGATATCATGTAAAATACCTGCCCAATATAGATTGCGCATTTGATTTTTCTTAACCTCAAGCTTTTCTGCGATTGACGTCACCAAAAACGCCACATCTTCACTATGCCCTTTGGTATAAGGGTCATAAATTTCAAGCGTTCGCACAATCGATAAAACAATTTCATTTTTCAGTTCCATATTTTGCACGGTTAGATAGTTACGCACAAATAAACTCCGTAACAACTGTACAAACTGTTCTAAACGATCAAGCTGTTGTTCACTAAAAATATCTCGCGATTTCCCTTTATCAATCACTATATAAAAACTCAAATCCTTATTCAACTCAAATCGAATCATCGCTCGACTTGAAACATTGCTTTTCACACGGTTTAAAATATTAAAGGTCTCACCATAATGCACTTTAAACGTTTCTTCAATATTTTGTAAAACATGTAAATCGTCACGAACTTGCGTCATAATATCATGGCTTTCATAAACATACGGTAAAGCATTAATATCATAGTTTTCGGCGTGTAAGAAACGCAAAGTTCCCACTTCGTCGACATAACAATACCCTGCATCACAATCATCAAACAACCGCATCGCAATCTTTAACGTGCGCACCAAATACGTTTCCCGTTCTTCAGGATGCATCTCGGTAATCATCTTATTCGAAAACTGTAACAAATCATACACATCATCTAACAAACGGTCCACCGCAATATTATTCACGTGTATTTGCTTGTTTTGCGCATTTTTATCATCATTAAAGCGTTTAATTAATAAGGTTAACACAAGTCCAAACACCGTGAAAATATATAAGTTTAAGAGGATGCGAAACTGTTCAGCCGTTTCAAACTGATTGACATGCCAAACCCCAAACATCAACAAAATTAAAATGAAGTAATGCATTAAACGATAGGCTGAAACAAATCCTAGTAAAAGAAACAATAAAAGAAATACATAATAATCATTTTCAAACCGTAAGTACCCAACTTCAAAAACGAGCAAAAATGCAAACAGGAAAAAAACAAAAACCAGACTCAGATACTTAAACACATTTTTCCACCCATCGAGCTTTAACCAATCCGGATCATATCTATACCCTAAAAGACCAGTCGGGACAAAAAGCGCCAACGCAAACCAATCTCCTAAAAATATCACCACAAAATTGCCTAAAAATTGACTTTCTATCACCCCAGTAACCGTAAAGAGTAAAAACCCTAACCCGCCACCAACGAGTGCTAACGATGTGGTTTGGACAAACAGTTTACCAATCAAGAGCGGATAAAACTGCTTAAATAATTGTTCGAGTTTAAGCTTATCTGCAAGCCGTATCCCAATCTCAATTTGGATGATAAAAATCAGCGGCAATAAAACCGCAATCAGCATTGTTTCAACAATCGGCTCTTGC
Organism: Candidatus Izemoplasma sp.; assembly: GCA_007116205.1. Taxonomy (GTDB): domain Bacteria; phylum Bacillota_I; class Bacilli_A; order Izemoplasmatales; family Izemoplasmataceae; genus SLQR01. The sequence continues at coordinate 16,729 of SKIY01000114.1, forward strand.
CAAATAAAGGTTCGCATAAAGACCTGCGCTAATAAAACGCCCCAAAAAAGCGGTAAGTAACTATATCTACCATGGATATACACAAACACAAAACCAATTGCAAGCGCGGGATTTAAAAACATTGCGCCGGTATTATCAAAGACAAACTGCATCCCAATAAGCATGCAAAGAAAACTTGCACTTCCAATAAACACTGGATGCGATTCATAGGATTTATGCCAGATATTCATACCTTCACCGCCTATCGTTGTTACCATTATAGCACATATATTTTTCCATCCCCATCAAAAATGAAGACAAACATTTACGCAATAACCGTAAATATGCTATAATATAAATCACTCTGAACAAGGAGGGGTTATAATGAGCCTTACACTATACCGAGTCAGTGCATTTCCTAAAGGAAATCACGGTGGCAACGAAGCCGGCGTCGTATTAGACACCGAAGCCATCAACGAATCACAAATGCTAAAAATAGCTAGACGCGTAAACTATTCAGAAACAGCGTTTTTACTACCAAGCGATGTTGCTGATTATCAACTGCGTTACTTTAGTCCAACAGTCGAAGTGCCACTTTGCGGTCACGCAACCATTGCGACCTTTAACTTAATGCGCAATCTCGACTTACTAAAAAAAGAGCACTATACCATCGAAACCAAAGAAGGCATCCTTGATGTGTTCATTTTACCTGATCGCGTCAATATGCAAATGAAGAAACCTAAATACCTAGATATAATCGATAAACAAACCGTCGCAAAAAAACTTGGCATCGATAAAAACATCATTTTAGACATGCCAATTCAAGTGGTATCCACGGGTATAAAAGAAATATTTATGGGTGTAAAAACATTAAAAGACTTACAAAACATTCAAATATCAAGTAAAAACGTCACTGCTTTAGCTAAATCTGTCGGTGCGCAAGGCATCTATATTTATACCTTAGAAACCGTAGAAAACAACAGTGCACACGGTAGAAACTTCATTCCACTTGTTGGCATCGAAGAAGAAAGTGCCACCGGAACAGCCTCTGGCGCACTTGCGTGTTACTTAAACAAATACCATAACCAAGACACCCTCAACTATGAATTCGAACAAGGCTACACAATGTACAAGCCTTCACGAATCACAGTTGAACTAAAAAAAGAAGACGATAACATTACCGCAGTATACGTAGGTGGAACGATGCGTCTTATCGACAAAATTGTAGGATTCATGCCTGATGCTTAAAGACGCTAACGCGTCTTTTTTGTTTACAAAGTACATGCATAAATTAAAAAAAATGATACAATAAAGTCAAGGGGGGAATACCAATGTCAAATATCGATAAATTAAAGCAGTCACTCACTAAACAATACGAGACACTCATCAACGAACGGATGAAGACAGAAAAAACACTGACAGAAAAACAACGAAAGTTCTTTAAAAACACCACAGCTATTGAAACCTTAACGCAATCACACCTTGCGTCTTTTGATGCGCGTTTAGAAGCTATGAATCTAGCAGGTGCTGAAGCTCTAAAAACACTTGAAAAAAATCATAACACAAATCTAAACACTCTAGATAAACGCAAACAAGCAACCATCAAAAGCTATCAAAAAGACAAACAAAATAATATTGAAGCACTTGAAAAAAAACACGCATTAAACGATCTTAAAGCTGAGAAAATTGATACTGAATATCAATTAGCACTTGATAAATTTACCGTATCAGAAGCTGAAAGACGCAAAAATTACGATAAACTCATCGAAAAAGCAACCCAAACATTTTATGAAAAAACCGTAGAACTAGAAAAAGAAACCGACATCAAAGTAGATACACTTGATAACCAACGCAAAGAAAAAACATTAGCAATTTCAAGCGAAATTGACAAAACCAATGATGAAACCGAAAAAAAGCTGAACGCAGAAGAAGCACGACTTAAAAAATCAATCACTGAGTTTAAAAACACATTAAAAACCCTCAAAACTACATTTACTGAAGAACTAAAACCCTATGACGATGACATTAAGAAAACCAAAGCTGCACATGCAAAAGCAATAAAGGAAAAAACAGAAACATTTGATGCATTAATTGCAAAAAAAACCAAGTATAAAAACGAAAAAGAAAAAATTGCAGACAGTGCAGAAGCAAGTCGTTATGCTAAAGAAATCAAACAGCATAACAAAGAGAAAAAAGAAGCTTTAGGTATTATGCAAACCGAGCATAAACTAGAACTTGAACCGCTACAGAATAAACGTCAAGATTTTATTGAGAAATCAGAACAACAGTTTTTAGAAACCAAACGTGCCGGCATCGAAACCCTTAAAAATCATCTCATCCGAATTCAGACCATTAAAACCGATGATTTCATTAAATCAAATACCTTAAATATCGAAAGTTTAAAAGTCGAAGCACGTATCGATCACGAAAAAGAAATGGCGCTCATTGATAATGATATTCAAATTATAAACTTTAACCAAACCCTTGAAGAGGCGCGGTTGCTTTATGAAAAAGATACCAATATACTAAATCCTGACACAGGGATACAAACCGAAGCCGAAAAGCGCAAGTTTAACTTAGCAAAAAACGCTTTAGCCACTAAGCGAAGCATTGAAAAAACCGAACATGATCGCACCCAAAAAGAACGCGAGATTCAACCTGAAAAAGATCTCGAAATGTTTACGACAGAAAACACTAAAACTAATTATAAATTTGATTATGATTATCATGCCTTAGAAATCGATAACACCATCAACAAAATCAAAAAAGATGCTGAAAAAGAGCGCTTCTTAGTAGCGCATTACTATACCCACGCAAAAAACTACACCGCGCTTAAAAACGATGGTATATTCGCGCATAAAGACAGTGTTATAAAAGCAATTGAAACGCATAAACAAACACAAATAAAAGACTACGAAACGATGATGGAACAAGCCGAAAAAGACCACGACACCATCATGGAACAAATAGATAACACCTATCAAGAAGAAATACGTATTTACCAAGATGCTTTAAAAACCATCGAAAAAAACCATAACGCCGTTATAAATAGCTTGGTTTCTGAGCAAGCAAAAGAACGTAACCGTGATTTAGAAGTTATCGAATCTTTAGACGCGAAAAAAGATAAGGTTAGAATTAAAAAACTGAAAAAAAATCTCACGCAAAAACAAGAAAACCATGATGAAGCTGTCGCGATTAAAACACGGGAACTTGAACAAAAACAACGTCTATATATAAACATGATAGAAAACATCAAAGCCTTTAAAATGCAATCAATTGAAGAAGCAGAAACCCTTTTGATGCACATTAAAGACCAAATTCAAGCAGCGATGAACCGCATCGAAACCACCGCTTCTACAGACATGAAAACATTTGATACGCTCTATTATGAAATCAAACATAGTGCAGATTTATTTAATACGTTCCAGCACCAGCGTGAAGCAGACACAATAGAAAAAGCTGAAAACTACAAAAAAACACGTATTCAACGCAAAGAAGTAGAACGCGAAACCCACAAATCAAAACTAAACGAACAACTACAAACCATTGAAAAAGCGTTTAACGCTAGATTAGAACGTTTGAATGAAGTGTTAGATCAGTTTAATATCGAAACCGAGTCGCACCTGCAAAAAATACATAAAACCGATGAAGAAAACATCCGTAAAATTGAAAACGCCTGCGAAGAAGAAACACACCGCTTGCAAAATCAAATTCAAAAAGAACAGCGCACCTATGAACAAAAAATTAAACAGCTTACCCAAGAAAAGAAAGCTGAAAAAG